>NZ_JUPG01000049.1 GCF_001074825.1 Streptococcus pseudopneumoniae | reverse complement strand
GTAGATAAGACTGACGAAGTCAGCTCAAAATACTGTTTTGAGGTTGCAGATGGAAGCTGACGTTGTTTGAAGAGATTTTCGAAGAGTATAAAAACTCGATTTGAGAAAAAATCCATTAAGTCTTTCCATAATAAAACGCATAGTAGCAAGATTTTCTACATCTGCTATTATGCGTTTTTATAATTTTGAAGTCTATTGCTAATCGATGAAAAATCAAAGAGCAAACTAGAAAACTAGCCACAGATTGCTCAAAGCATCACTTTGAAGCTGCAGATAAGACTGACGAAGTCAGCTCAAAACACTGTTTTGAGGTAGGGGATAGAGAGTCTGGGCAAAAACTCAATCTCAAGAGAAAATGAAGTAAATCTCCCCACAACTATAAAAAAGATTTGATTCTGTTTCTCACACAATCAAATCTTTTTCTTTTATTAAAAACGAATCGTTTCACGTGTTTTCTCATATGAGGTAACAAAGCGGTTGGTTACACCAGGCTCTGCCACTTCCAATGCTTGAGAAATCTTGTCAAATGAAGCGTGATAATCAAATTCTTTTTCAAAAATATCTAAAGCTTCGTTAAATGCTTCTTGGATGCGTTCATCAAATGAGCGGTAGCGATTAGAATATTGCAATAGTTGCTCTGTCAAGGTTGCATACTGTACAATATTATAAGTTTCCGTCTCAAGCTCTTCCATATCCTTCGTTGCAATTTCAAGAATACGGTTAACTGATTCTATATTGACTAAGTTTTGCTCTAATTCAGCCATTAAATCTTCCGTATTATTACTTGCTGTAAAGAATAACTTCAAGAAAGTTTGTGGAATACCAGGTAGGTTCCGCTTTTCCATATATCTCTTGATTGTATGGAGACGATTAACATATACATTTGCTTTTTGACGTGCATTGATATCATCTTTCTCAATTCGTGCAAGACGCTCACTAACTGAAATCTGTTCATCTTCAATCTCTTTAAGATTTTCCTGTAAAGATTCAAGATTTTCTTCAAGAATTGAATATGCTTGAGTTGGTTCATCTTGATTTGAAGTTGCCTCAATAATAGCAGTCTCAAAGCTTTCTAATTCGGACTGTAAACGACGAACATGACTTGCATCTGACTCAGAAAGTAAATAGTTTTTACTCAAACGCTCAATGTCTTCTATCAATAAAGCATTATTTTCCTTCATGTGCTGCAGATAAGTAGGAAGTGTTGCTACTAAACCTTCTACTACTTTCTGTGCCGCAATTTCTCTTGTAAAGATATCATAAAGTGCATTAATCTCTTCTTGGATTTGAGTATTTTCATACTCTGCATTATCCAATTCTAGTTTCGCAATATTCTCATGATTTTTCTTGAGAGCTTCATAAAGCAGTTGGAAACGCGCTTCAATATCCGTTTCAGCAAAATAATAATTAGCATCTAAAAGCTTACGGTAGCCATCTTCTAAATCTTCCAGTTGATCAGGCAGATCTTTAGATAATGTTGCTACAATTGCTGGGATACGATCAACAATATGTGTTAAAGCCAATATATGATTTTCAGCATTATCCAAAATCACAGCAGCTTCTACTGGGTCACCAGACGAATTTAAAGTTACAAACTGAGAAAACTCTGATTGGATATTTTCCAATTGTTTTTCGATTTCAGACAAACCTTGTCCATATTCTTCAGAATGATCAGCAACTCGGTGTTGCAACTCTTCAAACAAGTCCAAGGTATGCAGAACACGTCCACTGTTTTTAGACTCTTGTTTCTCCAAATCTGCCAAGGCATTGCGAATTGCCGCAATATCTTCTTCAATCAAAGTAATTTGGCTCTCAATTTGATCAATTTGATGACTGGCTTTGAAAAAACGGAATGAGTTGTTATAGCCTTCTGCCTCGAAAAGATTATTTTCGATATCTGCAAAAGAGTTAAGAGATAGGTCAACCCATTTTTGGTTCCATTCACGGAAAGTCACCTGACTTTGTCCAATCAAGTGCATATTTTTTACAGCTTCAACTTCATCATTAACCGGAAGATTATAAAGCTCTTCTTTTTTCTCTTCTAAAATTGCTAATTTACTTTCATTGCGCTTCCTTACATAGATTGCGATAGCATAGGCAATGACCAATAAAACTGCAACTGCAATTATTAAATAAATTACTAGTCTAGCAGACATATTAAACTCCTTTTTTACTTGAAACAATCGTAATGATTATATCATATTTTTTAGACCAAGGGAACTACTTCTCCCGATTTTTTAGACATCAAGTGTACTATAGACAGCATTTTCTTCGATAAACTCACGACGAGGCTCTACTCGATCCCCCATCAACATATCAAAGATTTTATCTGCTTCTGCAGCATCATCCACAGAAACTCTGGCCATCAAGCGATGTTCGGGATCCATGGTTGTTTCCCATAACTGATGGTCGTCCATTTCACCTAGACCCTTATAACGCTGAATAGTTGGTTTGGTACGACCTTCACTATAACGGGCCAAGGCTTCTTGGAGTTTGATTTCTTGATCTGCGCCTGGCTGGATGTATTCTTTAATCTCGCTTCCAACCTTGACACCATAGATTGGTGGTTGGGCGATATAAACATAACCAGCTTCTAGGATTGGTTTCATATAACGATAAATTAATGTCAAAAGAAGGGTACGAATGTGGGCTCCATCGACATCGGCATCTGTCATCAAAACGAGTTTTTGGTAACGGGCTTTTGAAACATCAAATTCTGCTCCAAATCCTGTTCCCATAGCTGTAAAAAGACTACGAATTTCTTCGTTGGCTAGAATCTTATCCATGCTAGCTTTTTCAACGTTCAAGATTTTACCACGAATTGGCAAGATAGCTTGGAACTCACGGTTACGACCAGATTTTGCTGACCCACCCGCTGAGTCTCCTTCGACAATGAAGAGTTCTGTTTCCGCAGGATTGTTAGAAGAACAGTCTGCTAGTTTCCCTGGAAGGTTAGAAATTTCCAAACCAGATTTTTTACGGGTAACTTCACGCGCACGCTTGGCAGCTACACGAGCCTTAGCAGCCAAGATCCCTTTTTCCACGATACGTTTGGCAATCTGTGGATTTTCCATGAGGAAATCAGAGAAGGCATCACTGAAAAGACGATTGGTAATCTTAACCACTTCACTATTGCCCAATTTGGTCTTGGTTTGTCCTTCAAACTGTGGATTTGGGTGTTTAACTGAAATAACTGCAGTTAAGCCTTCACGGACATCTTCCCCTGTTAGGTTGTCTTCATTGTCTTTCAGTAACTTATTTTTACGAGCATAATCGTTGATAACGCGAGTTAGTGCCGTACGGAAACCTTGTTCATGCGTACCACCTTCATGGGTGTGAATGTTATTGGCGAAACTCATGACATTTTCATGGTAACCCGTTGTGTACTGCATAGCTACTTCGACTGTGATATCATCCATCTCACCATCGGTGTAGATTGGTGTATCAAAGATAACATCCTTATTCTCATTGATATATTCAACGTAGCTAGCAATCCCACCTTCATAATGGTAATGCTTAGTTTGTTCCAAACCTTCGCGCTTATCTGTGATGGAGATTTGAAGACCGCGATTTAGAAAGGCCAACTCTTGAATCCGTTTATTTAATTTATCAAAATCAAAGGTTGTTGTTTCAGTGAAGATTTCTGGGTCCGGTGTAAAATGAACTGTTGTTCCAGTTCTATCTGTATCTCCGACTACCTCAAGATCAGCAACAACATGACCACGACGGTATTCTTGGTAATGAATCTTACCGTTTTTGTGGACATGAACATCTAATTGAGTGGAAAGGGCGTTAACTACTGACGACCCCACTCCGTGAAGACCACCTGAGACCTTGTAGCCACCACCGCCAAACTTTCCTCCAGCATGAAGGACAGTAAAGACAGTCTCAACGGCAGGTCGGCCTGTTTTTTCCTGAATATCGACTGGGATACCACGCCCATCATCAACAACAGTAATCGAATTATCTGGCTCAATAAAGACTTGAATATGGCTGGCAAATCCTGCCAAAGCTTCGTCAATTGAGTTATCAACAATTTCCCAGACTAGATGGTGAAGACCTTCTTTTGAGGTTGACCCGATATACATCCCTGGACGCATACGAACAGCCTCTAAGCCCTCTAAAACTTGAATTTGACTGGCATCATAATCCTGTGCCTGCAGATTTTTGATTTCTTCTGTCATCTTATTCCTTTTTCTTACATGTCTAATACTTGTCTTAAATTCACGATACTGGTAAACAAGTGGGTATCCAATCCTGCTGCTTGACCTGCTTCGATATCAATCGACCGATCACCAATAACAAGACCAGAGCTAATCTGATACTTTTCTCTTAAATAAATCATAGACTCAGGATTTGGTTTTCTCTTAAAGCCTGAGCTAGAAGTGACTACTTCTGTAAAATAAGCTGCTATAGAGGTTTTTTCTAAAATTTCTAAGACCTGATCATTTCTGTGAGAAACCAAGAAATGACGCCCACCTTGATTTGAAATGTCCTCCAATAAGTCAGAAACTCCATCAAATAAAATCGGATGTTCAAGCTCTCTGGCTTCATTTTCCTTGTACTTTTCTAAAAAATGTTCTAAGTTGGGAGCGAATGTCTCAATCGCAAAATCAGTAGAAACCTTTAAAGCCTGATAGACACTGTCATGATCTTGTGTGATACCATACAGCGCTAATGTTTCAACAAATGCAGCTGTTGAAGTTTCATAATTATCCAGTAAAGTTCCACCTAAATCCCAGATATAATCGTGATTTTTCATAGCTTTCATTATACCATTTTTTCGTTAAAAAAGCGATGATTTCCCTGAGTTTTCCACATAAAAAAACGAGAGGTTGACTCCCGTTTTACTGATTTTTACCAAAGACATCTCGATAGAGCATTCCTGTTCGTAAACTCTCTGCGTCCCCTCCTAGCTGCTCCACCAACTCGTAGGCAAAGGCAAGGGCTGTAGAGGGACCTCGACTGGTTGTCAAATGACCATCTACCACTACTGTTTCCTTGACATATTGACCATCAAGGATTTGCTCTTGAACGCCATCATAACAAGTGTACTGCTTGTTTTTCAATACCCCTGCTTGATTGAGGGCAATTGGTGCCGCACAAATAGCTGCTAGTTTTTTTCCTTCTCGTTCGAAGCTTTGCAATTCTTGAATCAAGGCCTGATTGTCACGCAAATGTGCAGAACCAGGCATCCCTCCAGGAAGGACAATCATGTCATAGTCTGATAAATCACCATCAAAGACACGATCTGCTCTTACTTGGATTGCGTGCGAACCTGTCACTTGCTCTTCAAAACCAACCATATCACAAGCGATATTGGCACGACGCAAAACATCCACAACTGTCAAAGCTTCAATTTCTTCAAAGCCCTGAGCTAACATAACGGCTACTTTAACCATGATTTTCTCCTTATTTGATTCGTTTTAATACAACCTTTTTCCGCTTGAATCGGACTTTTCCACTCTTTTCTTCAGCTAGATTAGTCTGATAGCTCATCGATAAAAGCAAGCCAACACCAATCAAATTACTGATAATAGCCGATCCTCCTTGCGAAATGAAAGGCAGTGGAATCCCAGTCAGAGGAAGCAAGCCCGTCACAGCGCCGATATTTTCAAAGATGTGGAAGAGCAACATCATAATCAAACCTGTGGAAATATAAGTGTAGAACTGGTTATTTGATTTAAGAGTAATCTTCAACATACGGTAAATCAGCATGAGGTAAAGGGCAATAACAAGGACAGAGCCAATAAAGCCAAAATCTTCTGCGATCACCGTGAAAATCATATCCGACTCACGAACTGGAATAAGCAGATTCGAAGCATTAAACCCTTGACCAAATAAGCCACCACTTCCAATGGCAATCTGTCCTTGAGCCTGCTGGTAAGTGGTTGTTTGGGCAAAGTCAAATGGATTAAGCCAAGCCAAGATACGATTGATTTGGTAGGTCGGCATCCCCAATTGATGGAGAAAAGCCCGACCGTCCTTACTGATAAAAATGGCTAGAAAACCAGCAATTCCTGTTACAGCAGTCACAAATACTGGGATAATAATTTTCCAAGAAACTCCTGATAGCAAGACGATTCCTGAGAAAATGGCTACAAAAACCAAAGCCGTCCCTAAGTCACTTTGAAGTGCTAAAAGAACTAGGACTGGAATGGTAAAGAGAATCATCCAAAAAATTAACAAAAAGTCCAGCGGAACCGTGCGTCTCCATTCCTTATGTTTTTTTGTAAACTGGACAATGACACGGGCCAACATGAGGATATAGGATATCTTCATAAATTCTGATGGCTGGAACAAAGTAATACCATTTATCGATACCCAGTTTTTGGCACCCGTTGATGCCACTAAGCTTGGATTATAAAAAACAATCGGCAAGACCATAAGTCCCAAGCCTAAAATATATAGAAAAGGAGTCACTTTCCAAAGAAATTCTGTATTAAAGAGCATGACGATAAAACCAATCACAAGCCCCAAGGAGATCCAAGCAACCTGCTGCCCTAAAATGGGCAGAATATTGTTTGGATAATCATGACTAACAGCTATATAGATAGCCACCACGCCGATAACCAGTAGAAAAAATACTGGCAATAGCAAACTATAATCGACTCTAGAGTCGAGAGAACGTTTCATATACACTAACCTTATACTTTCATACAATACTATTTATCAAAGTTCATTTAAAAATTTATCAACAGCCTCATCAACTTCGGATCGAGAGACGGTTTTAACAGTCGCTTCTTTTGCTAGAGAAGTCACAATTTGTTTGCCATATCTCTTTCCGACAATTCTCCTATCCAAAATAAGAGTTAAGGAACGTTGGTGTTCGCGTCTCATACTTCTTCCCAAAGCTTGTTTTAAACGAATAATGGCCATTGGCAACTGATAATCATAAAAGGCATTTTTCCCTTCTTGAATTAGTTCCTGATTGATCTTTTTCGTCAAGGGTTCTTGAGGATTTTGGAAAGGAAGTCTTGGTACAACTTGAATCACAAAAGGATGACTTGAAAAATCAACTCCCTCCCAGAAACTTGCTGCACCAAGCAGGATTTGTTGTTCACCTTTTTCAAAGCGTTTCTTAAGCTGATGAACATCCCCATTTTTATACTGGGCCAAGTGGCTAACTGGAAGTAAATCCGATACTGCTAGAAGCATGTCTTTGGCAGTAAAGAGAACTAAAATCGGTTGCTGAAAATCTTGAACATCCATCAGCAAATCAGCTACCTCTTGGGCATAGACTTCTAAGGAGGTTTCTGTCACCAGGGGAAAATCTTTGACCAAGACCACTTCTTGATCCTGTGTTTTACAAGCTTCAATCTTAACAAATTTAGCTTCGGGATAGCCTAACAGGTCTGCCAAAGAAACTCTTTGACTAATCTCAAGAGTGGCCGACACTCCCAAGACTTGACATGAATCAGGCACTAAGGAAGATAGAAGAATACGGCATGATTTCGTAGAAGAAATCTGAATTTTCTTTTGACTCGTTTCAGTTGCTTCAAGCCAGTAATCTCGGTCAGCTGTAAAATAGCGGACCAACTCCCCAAAGCCTTCTACTTCTATTTCTGAAAAATATTGATGGAGATTGGCAAGAGAATCTAAGATATTTTTCTTAGATTTTCCAGACTGAAATTGTTCAATCAAGTAAAGGCACTCAAAGCGAATACTTTCTAGTATTCGTTGCTGAACCTTATTTTGCTCCTCCAGTAAAGCCTTATCAATCAAATCGACAATAGACTGGATATCGTAGGTCTGTTGAAGCAGATTTTCTAGAGCCAACAAAACTTTTTGAACTTCATCAATAATCAATAAACGGTCACTGACAAATTCAGGATTATCTTCCAGTCTGGTTACAAGATAGGCATGATTGGTCACTAAAAGCTTGCAGGTTTGTGCCCTTTCTTGACTACATTTCCAAAAATCTTCAGTCACAAATAAGCTTTGAGATGATAAATTCCCATCATGACGAAGGTCTTTTAGAAAATGTTGGTAACGGTAGAGTTGCCCAATTTCATCCAAATCCCCCGTTTCTGTCTCTGTTAGCCAAACCAAGAGTTGCATTTTAAAGCGTCTAAATAAGCGATTTTCATCATTTTCCTGCAAGGAACGATAAAAGGCATCCAACTTCAGATAATTGTGTGGTCCCTTTAAACTATAAATATCTATATGGAAGACTTCCTTGAGACGTTTACCTTCTTCTTCCATGATTTGATTTTGAAGAATCTTTGTCGGAACGCTAAGGACAATCTGACGCTCTTTTACTTGGGACAAAGCGGGTAAGAGATAGCCATAGGTTTTCCCAATCCCTGTCGGCGCTTGAATTAATGATACAGGCTCATCTTTCAATAGCAAGCCAACCTCTTTAGCAAAACTTTCTTGCTCCTCCCTCACTTCAAGGTTCAATAGAGAAATATTTTTAGAAAAGTCTTGAGATAGTTTTCGTGGTTCCAGAGAAGCTGCAGTTTTCTTGAAATACAGTCCTTGAACTTCAACCAAGTCTGGAGAACTCAGGATAGATTGGCTGCGATAAATTTCTTCAATAACCAGGTAGGACTCATACAAGAGAGCGTCAGCCATTTCCAGCAAGCGTTCCAAGAGACCTTTAGGAAGCTGGGCCATCTTTTCCCGTATAAATAAGAGTAATTCCGCAGTAGCTTGGGCATCTGAAAGGGCTGTGTGAGCATGTTTTAGAGGAATCCCTAATTCTCGACACAATATCGGCAAGCTATATTTTTCCAGTTCAGGGAAAAAGACCTGAGCCAATTCGACCGTGTCAACACGAGGATTTCTTAGTTCATAGCCTTCAAAAAATAAATTTTCCGCCAAAAGATTGGCATCAAACTGAACATTGTGGGCTACAAAAATCCCATCCTCCACCAAGTCAAAAATTTTTCTGGCAACTTGCGAAAAATCAGGTGCTTGCGCCAGACGTTTGTCAGTTAGCCCTGTCAGTTCTTTGATATGAGCATCTAAGGGTTCATGTGGATTGACATCCGTCGTATAGTGATCGACGATTTTTCCGTCCTCAATCACGACAATTCCCACTTGGATAATTTTAGCCTTACTACCTGTGCTAGTTGCCTCTAAATCAACCACAACATAGCGATTACCAATCGTTTTCATTATAAAAAATTATACCAAAAAAAGGGCCATTTGGCACCTGCAAACATGGGATAATTTTCAAACTCAAGAAGGTTACTTGTATTAAAATTCCCAGTAAACAGAGCATCCTAGCCTACTGATTTTTTGAAAATATTGGAGAATAAGAAAAATTGAGAGAAGAAATGTTTGCATCTTCCTTCTCTCAACGAATCATTTACTTTATTTAACCATGTCAGGATCGTAGTCATAAAATCCTGTATCAAGGAAACGGTTTTTAGGGTGAAGTTTACGAACTTCTTCATCCAGCAAGAAGGCTTGGTCATGGCTAAAGTTGCCCTCTTGAATCAAGCTACGCGCTTGGATAAAGAGTTTTGCAATCTCAACAAAGTTTTGACCTGGTGTGTAGAGCCCTTCTAGTTTCCAGTGAGTGAAACCATGCTCTACCAATTCTGTCAATTTTGTCATCAAATCAAGGTCATTGTTGGCAAAAATGTGGGTACCATGATTATCTTCAAAAATGGAATAATGGCTCTCAGGGTCACTTGGCTCTGCCAAGAAAAGGTCACGCTTGCGAGTCTTTTCATCATCGATATGCGTGAAGTTATAGTAGTTTTGCAAGAGCGGACGTTTAGAATGATGGATGACACTAGCACCGTAAACCAAAACTTCAGCAGGAATTTCCAAAATCTCTGGCATTTTGAAGAGTTCAGCAGATGGAATTTCACGCGCCAAAACAGCCTCAGATGCACCAGCCTTTTGTCCCCAGAAATTTATCTGACGACTGCTAGTTACCATGGTTGATGCATCGTAGATGGTCCTAAATGAATAACCGTCTCGATTGACCACATAAAAGACACCTGCATCCCCAATCGTAATGTAGTCTGTCTTGATTTCTTCCAAAAAGTCTAAGAAAGGCTTGATACGGTCCATCATATCTTGATGCATGAGGGCGTTAACCGCAACGATCAATTCCTTACCAGTATCATGAACCAACTTAGCAATTTCACGCAATTGATCATAACTAAAGGTTGTTGGCAGACGAAGACCAAAATCTTTCTCACCGACATAGATACGGTCTACGCCAGCTTCGAGCAGTTGTTTAACTTGTTCAATACTTTCAGCAGTTGCTGTAATGATAATCTTTTCCATAAGAAAAATTATACCACATTTCTCCAAAATCAGCCAAGACTTATCAGAGTTTTACAAATAGGAATCATTTCTCGGTAACTTCTCAAAGCAACTGCCACTTGCCTGACCCAAGTGGAAATTAGTCTAATACTCTTCGAAAATCTCTTCAAACCACGTCCAGCTTTATTTGCAACGCGGTACTTTGAGCAACCTGAGGCTAGCTTCCTAGTTTGCTCTTTGATTTTCATTTAGTATAAAAACGGATTTTTATAAGAATAACTAGATGAAAGGCAAACCCAGAAGCATGAGAGAGCTCGCCAGTAACAATTTACTTTGTACACTATCCATAAATAGCAAACATCTCAAGCTCCATTAATCTTCAAAACATCATAGATAAAATCTAGTCCCCCAATTTAAGCAATTGATGCTGTAGGATTTATACATTGTTATAAATTTCTAGTCGTTTTGTTCTTATGATAAGAAAAATGGCATAGAAAAACGAGTATATCCAACTATGGAAATGCTCGTTTTTTTGCTAGTTAGAAGTGATTTTTTGATCAGTCTCATTTCTTTTTATAAAATTTATCAAGCAAGCGACCAACTATCTCATCTTTTTTCTATTTCTGCCAATATGCGTGACAGGTAGTAATGATAGCCAAAAATAGCAAGACCAAGCAAGAGGATAGGAGCTCCTACTCCCAAGCTGATGGCAAGGACAGGGAAGAGAGACTTAACTAAGAACAAGCTACCAATGACTAAAATCATTAATATAACACTATAAACCAAGATCAAAACAATTGCTACTATACGATTTGAACGGTTCACCAAGTCCGTAATGCTACTCCAATTGGTTGACAGATTTTTTACGTCCTTAAAGTAATGGTGGCAAGAAAGGATGATACTAGCAAGGATCCATGCCACAAGAAGGTAAATCATCGAAAGGATGGGCAATCCTAGATATAGAGAAAGGCCAAGTAAAGTCAGAACTGGTAAAAAGGACTGGACAGCAAATATAATCCAAAATTTCACTTTCACATAACGAGCAAAGTCAAAGGGTAAACTCTTAAGAAAATCAACATTTTCCCTCTCCAAGGAAAAGGCAATTGAAGGCAGGCTGGTAATATTGTTATTGACAACTGCTATAAAGAGAGCTATAAAAAACAAGGGTAACCAGTATGTAGGATGAATATCTGGAACTATCTGAGAATCTCGGATTTTGGAAATCAGACCAATCATCATGAGATAAGGAAGGAAAGCACTTGTAAAAAGCACTGTAATCACGCCAGTTCCCTGTCCCAAGAGGGTGAGGTGGTAGCGTAAAACCATACGGAAAAAGCCCTTTTTAGTAGTTGAAATCCTCTCCTTACTGCGACGTTCTTTCTTGACCTTCTCCTCACTGTTAAGCAGAATCACGTCATAAAAATGAGGAAAAACCTTCTTTTTGGTCAGGTAAAGCAAGAAAACAGTTAAAGCTATCCAAGCGAGCAGACCCAGGATGGCTTCTGTTGAAAAAGGCTCCACTGCTATTTTGTAAAAGAGATGAAGAGGATAAAGGAGAAATGGAATGTCTCTAACTTTGTCAACAATACTTCCAAAAGTCGACTGTAGAAAGAGGACAAATATTAAAGGTATGAGAACTCCTATCCCAATCATCACATTCGAAAAAATAGACTGATACTTTCTGAAGACCGTAGTCTGAGCCAAGAAATGTACTGCCACTACCATCACTAAAGTAACAGAGACAAATAATAGGGCCAAGGACAGCAGCATCAAAGGCAAGCCCAGCCACAGAGAAGGAGCTAGCCTAATATAGAGGACTAGAAAATAAGCTAGGATTGGTACAATTCCAGTTAGAGCTGGCAAAAGGACAGACAGTCCTTTTGCAATTATAATCTCTGATTCTTTAAAGGCATAGGGCCTATACGATGCCAAGTCCTTACTCTCATAAAAGACATTGTAAAATGCAGTGAAAGAAGTTGAAAAGGCAAGCACCAGTAAAATAGCAACCATGCTACTAAAAAAACTTGGTATTTCCTCAAAAGGAAAACGAAAGGCTATATTTATAAACATGAAAAGCATCAAGAGACTGGAAAAAATGTAAGAACTTAGGACTCTAGCGGAAACATTTACTTTTTTTCCAGGATTTTTAGCTTGCTTCTTTCGTAGGTTAGCCAGATTAGCTTCTTGAGATGAATAGAGGATATTGATATCAACTAATTTTTTAATGACCTTGAGACGCATCTGAAACCTCCTCTTTTCTACCAGCAAGGCTAAGGTAGATACTTTCCAAAGACTGATCTGGATGGTCTTTCCTCAAGTCCTCCACGCTACCACAATAAATCAAATGCCCCTTTTTCAAAATAGCAATCCGATCACAAACTTGCTCGGCTACCTCTAAGACATGGGTTGAAAACAAGACTGTCTTGCCTTTTTGTGCATGTTCCTTCATCATCTGTTTCAAATCAAAAGCAGCCTGGGGATCCAAACCAGTCAAGGGTTCGTCCAAGACCCAAATATCAGGATCAGACAAGAGTGCTCCGATGACAAAGACTTTCTGACGCATTCCGTGAGAAAGGGTTTCAATGACCTGATAGCGATTTTCAGCAAAATCAAAAACGTTCAATAGCCTAGCTAAACTAGCTTCCAAGTCAGAGCTGCTCAAATCATAGGATGAAGCAAGCAATTCCCAAAATTCATTGGCCGTTAAGCGTAAAAATAAGTCAGGCGAGTCTGCTACATAACCAATCTTTCGTTTAATAGCCAAGCGATTTTCCGATAAATCCTGACCATCTACTAAAATACGACCACTGCTGGGAGAAATGATACTGACTAAAGATTTTATAGTGGTCGATTTTCCAGCCCCATTATGGCCAATCAAGCCCATAATCTCCCCATTTTCAATCTGCAAATTGAGATTGCTCAAGGCCTCTTTATCACCATACAACTTACTAACATTTTGAAATTCAATCATGAGAAATCTCCTCTCTTTATCTATGTAATTCACTATTATTATAGCGCTTTCATTTTAAAAATCAACATTTTATATAAAATAGTCAAAAACTTATTATTCAGTATTACGCAAACGTTTGCGTCAAGAAATAGTTTATGATAGAATAAAGAACAAGACTGACAAGTAAGAGGAAACATCATGCAAAATCAAACACTCATGCAATACTTTGAATGGTATCTGCCCCACGACGGTCAACATTGGACGCGTCTGGCTGAAGATGCTCAACACCTAGCTGATCTGGGAATTAGTCACGTCTGGATGCCACCAGCCTTCAAGGCCACAAACGAAAAAGATGTAGGCTATGGGGTCTATGACCTATTTGACCTTGGTGAGTTTAACCAAAAAGGAACTGTCCGCACCAAGTATGGTTTTAAAGAAGACTATCTTCAAGCCATTCAAGCCCTAAAAGCACAAGGAATTCAACCTATGGCCGATGTGGTGCTCAATCACAAAGCTGCTGCTGATCACATGGAAGCCTTTCAGGTTATTGAAGTGGATCCTGTAGACCGTACAGTGGAACTTGGAGAACCCTTCACCATCAATGGTTGGACTAGTTTTACCTTCGATGGTCGCCAAGATACCTACAATGACTTCCACTGGCACTGGTACCACTTCACCGGTACAGACTATGATGCCAAACGCCGTAAATCTGGGATTTATCTCATTCAAGGAGACAACAAGGGCTGGGCCAACGAGGAATTGGTCGATAACGAAAACGGTAACTACGACTACCTCATGTATGCCGACCTAGACTTTAAGCATCCTGAAGTTATCAAAAACATCTATGACTGGGCTGACTGGTTCATGGAAACGACTGGTATTGCTGGTTTCCGCTTGGATGCCGTCAAACACATTGACTCTTTCTTTATGCGCAATTTTATCCGCGATATGAAGGAAAAATACGGTGACGATTTCTATGTTTTTGGTGAATTTTGGAATCCCGATAAGGAAGCCAATCTAGACTATCTTGAAAAAACGGAAGAACGCTTTGACCTTGTCGATGTTCGTCTCCACCAGAATCTCTTTGATGCTAGCCGAGCTGGTTCCAACTACGACCTTCGTGGCATTTTCACAGATAGCTTGGTTGAACTCAAGCCCGACAAGGCTGTAACCTTTGTCGACAACCATGATACCCAACGAGGACAAGCCCTTGAGTCGACTGTTAAAGAATGGTTCAAACCAGCAGCCTATGCCCTTATTCTATTACGCCAAAATGGACTGCCATGTATCTTTTACGGAGACTACTATGGGATTTCAGGGCAGTATGCTCAACAAGATTTCAAAGAAGTCCTTGACCGCCTCCTAGCCATCCGAAAAGATTTGGCCTATGGAGAACAAACAGACTACTTTGACCATGCTAACTGTATCGGTTGGGTACGTTCAGGTGCTGAAAATCAAGCCCCAATCGCAGTCTTGATTTCAAATGACCAAGAAAACAGCAAGTCAATGTTTATCGGCCAAGAATGGACTAACCAAACCTTTGTGGACTTGCTTGGCAACCACCACGGTCAAGTTACAATTAATGAAGAAGGTTATGGACAATTCCCAGTCTCAGCTGCTTCGGTAAGTGTCTGGGCAGCCAATACAATCTAATACTCAATGATTATCAAGCCAGATCCCATCGGATTTGGCTTTTTAAGTATGAAAAAGACCTACCCAAATGGATAGATCTTTATACTCAATGAAAATCAAAGAGCAAACTAGGAAGCTAGCCGCAGGTTGCTCAAAGCACTGCTTTGAGGTTGTAGATAAGACTG
>NZ_JUPG01000001.1 GCF_001074825.1 Streptococcus pseudopneumoniae | reverse complement strand
CAAGAGCTGGTCCGAGGAGGACAGGAAAATGTTTAGTCAACTACGTATGCGCGAAGAACAAGCGTTATTGGCTCAGGATTATGCCTTGGAGACTGCTAGGGCGGAAGGGATTGAACAGGGATTGGAACGTGGTATTGAACAGGGACTGGAGCGTGGGAAAGTTGAAGGAAGGGAAGAAGGGAAACTTTTTGCATTTCTGGATATGGTACGCCAACATGTTTTAACTTCCGAATTTGCAAGTGATCAATTGGATATGACTGTCGCTGAGTTTGAGGCGTTATTGAAAGATTAAGACAATCACAAATAATGGACAAGAAAACCACCTAGTCAAGATGGCGTTCTTGGAACTCAAAAAATACAGAGAAACCAGCAAAGACGAGGTTCGTAAACCGTGGTTGGAGTTTTTGTAAATCATTAAATCAATGACAGATTTTTCCGTAATAGATGGAAGAATCTGTTTTTTTAGTTATGCTAGATGTGGGCTCTGAAATAGTAAGATATAGTGTATTGAAATAAGATATGAACAAAGAAATTAGGAAAGTCAAATTATAGTTAAATGAAATAAAAACTGAACAAGTTGATTGCAGAATTCAAACTAATTTCTAACAATGTTTTAGAAAACTCGGTGGACTATTCCAGATTCAATCTACTATAATCTCTAGAAATTTTTTAGAATCCGCAGTGTGCTATTTTAGATTCAATAAATTGTGCTTTTAGAAACAAAAAAAGAGCATTTCCGCCCTTTTTCTCCTGTTCAATCTTATTTTTTTGCTTCTTTCTTTTGGAAAGTGGTTTGGTAATTTACTTTAATCGTTACTGTCATGTGAGAGTCCTCGTTTCTTTTTGATGACTCTAGTATAAGGGGCAAACCTGAAAGCTAGCTTAAGATTTCCTTAGAGAAAACTTAATCTAGATGTTCTTTCTTCTCCAAATGAAGGGCAATCATGCGCCATTCTGGATCCTCTTGCCAGCCTTCTATCGAACTAATGTAGCTAGCAACCTTTCTGGCTTCTTCTAAAATCGGAAAATCTTCGATAATATCAGCTACTTGGAACTCTGGAAGACCTGACTGTCTGGTTCCAAAAATCTCACCTGAACCACGCATTTTCAAATCTTCCTCCGCAAGGACAAATCCATTGGTGGTTTCTGTCATGATGCGCATGCGGTCTTTCCCGGAATCGGTCTTGGGATTGGCAACGAGAACAGCATAGGACTGCTTATCTCCCCGACCAACACGACCTCTGAGCTGGTGAAGCTGGCTGAGACCGAACCGATCGGCATCCATGATAATCATGACGGTCGCATTTGGAACGTTAACCCCGACCTCGATAACCGTTGTCGAAACCAGAATATCCGTTTTTCTCTCTTTGAAATCCTGCATAATCTGGTCTTTTTCGTCACTCTTCATCTTACCATGTAAAAGAGCCACTTCTGCCTTGCCTGCAAAATGAGCTGTCAGCTCCTCTGATAAGGCAATGGCATTTTTCAAATCCAGAGCTTCTGATTCTTCAATCAAGGGAGAGATGACATAGGCTTGAGAACCTTTTTGAATTTCCCCCTTTAACCAAGTCAAGACCTGAGGTAGTTGCTCATGTTTGATCCAGCGAGTCACAATAGGCTTCCGTCCTGCTGGCATCTGGTCAATAATGGAAACATCCATATCGCCAAAGGCTGTGATGGCCAAGGTTCGTGGTATGGGAGTCGCCGTCATCATGAGAACGTCAGGATTGTCTCCTTTTTCCCGTAAAATACGCCTTTGCCCCACACCAAAGCGGTGCTGCTCATCGATGATAATCAAGCCCAGACGAGCATAATCCACCCCATCTTGAATCAGAGCGTGAGTTCCGATAATCAAATCAGCCTCACCCTTGGCAATAGTCTCCAAGACTTCTCTCTTTTCTGCAGCTTTCAAGGAACCTGTCAAAAGAGCCAGTTTCAAGTCTGGGAAGAGACTCTGTAGACTCTCAAAATGTTGCTCTGCGAGGATTTCTGTTGGTACCATTAGGGCAGCCTGGTAGCCAGCTGTCACTGCTGCAAACATGGCCAAGCCAGCGACTACCGTTTTTCCGCTCCCCACGTCCCCTTGCAAGAGACGATTCATGTGGTTGTCCGACTTCATGTCTGTCAAAATTTCCTGCAAACTCTTTTCTTGAGCTGGGGTCAAGGAAAAAGGTAGATTTTCTTTAACTGCTGTCACTTTTTCCTTAGACCAATTCAGAACCAGACCACTTCCCTGAACTCTATTTTCAGTCTTGAGCGTCTGCAACTGCATTTGGAAATAAAAGAGTTCCTCAAACTTGATACGGCGAAGGGCCTGCTTGTATTCTCCCAAATCCTTAGGAAAATGCATGGCACGAACGGCCTGACAACGGGACATGAGTTTGTATTTGTCCAGCAAGGACTGGGGAAGATTTTCCTCAATCAAGAGGTCCAGTCCCTGATCAAAGGCTGTCTTGATAACTTTGACCAGACTGGCCTGACTGATTCCCTGAGCCAGACGATAAACAGGTTGGAGGTCATCTTCCACCTGAGCCAGGACCTTCATCCCAGTCAAACTAGCCTTGGCGCGATCCCATTTTCCAAAAACAGCAAGGGTTGCTCCCAACTCTATCTTGTCTGCTAGATAGGGTTGGTTAAAGAAATTCACCGCAAAAACAACTTCTCCCTGCTTAAGGCTAAAACGCAAGCGATTACGCTTGAAACCATAATACTGGACACTGGCTGGAGTCACTACCTGACCAGATAGAACAGCCTTTTCACCGTCTTCTAGCTCCAGAACCTGCTTGGTTTTGAAGTCTTCATAACGGAAAGGAAAGTAGAGCAAGAGGTCTTGCAAGTTTTCAATTCCTAGTTTGGCGTATTTTTCTGCTGACTTTGGTCCCACACCAGGTAAGACATGCAAGGGTTGATGTAGATTCATGCTCACCCTCCTTTCTTTTTTAATAATATTCTCTCGGAATGCGATCGCTGAGGAGACAAACCACCTCATAGTTAATGCTTCCACGGTAGGTCGCTACCTGAGTAGCTGTGATTTCCTTGTCGCCGTTGGTGCCGATCAAGGTTACTTTTGTTCCTAGCGGATAAAGCTTAGGCAGACGAATGGTAATTTGGTCCATTGAAACCCGCCCAACGATTGGGCAAACTTGGCCATCTACCAAGACAGAGAAATTCTGCATGTCTCGTGTCCAACCATCCGCATAACCGATTGGCACGGTCGCGATGACTTGCTCGCTATCCGCTTGATAAGTTGCTCCGTAGCCCATGCAAGCTCCGGCTGGCACTGTCTTGACATGAACCAAGGCAGATTCCAAGGTCAAGGCTGGTTTCAAGTCATAGGGCAAGTCCAATACCTCTCCACTTGGGTTAAGACCATACATAGCATCTCCCATACGAACAGCGTTAAAAATAGTCTCTGCATGCCAAAGAGTCGTTGCAGAATTACTTGCGTGAACCAGGTCTGGAAGACCTTTCATACTTGCCAAAATAGCTTTAAACCGTTCTAACTGGGCATTAAAGTAGTCATCTGATTCCTCGTCTGCAGTAGCAAAGTGGGTAAAAATCCCCTCAACATGCGCACCGTGTTGCTTGAGTATGTCTTGAGCCTGCTCAGCCTTACGAGCCTCTCTAAAACCAATTCGTCCCATTCCTGAGTCAATCTTGAGGTGGACTGTTAAACCAGTTAGGTCTGATTCCTTATCTAAGAGTGATTGAATCCACTCCAGTCCAGCCACAGTCAAGGTGATATCGTATTCTTTAGCAAGAGCAACAGCTTCTAGATCAGAAACTCCTAAAATGAGGATTTTCTTGCTGAGTCCAGCCTGTCTGAGTTCAAGGGCTTCATCGATATTGGAAACGCAAAAGCCATCAACATCATCTTGAATTGCCTTAGCAACAGTAACAGCTCCATGACCATAGGCATTGGCCTTGACCACAGCCCACTTGAGCGTTCCTTGAGGGATATGAGCCCCCATTTGCTGAATATTGTGTCGAATAGCTCCCAGATGAATCAGAGCCTTGGTTGGTCTATGTGGACTAGCTTTCATGATTTTCCTCCAAAATGACACTGGCTGTCACAAGTTGATCTGTATGGCTGATAGACAGCCAAATCTTTCCTGAAAATGGTGACTGACTAAAATAAGGCGCCCCGCGTTCATTGTTCAAAACTTCTAAATCCTGAAAACTGAGCTTTCCAATACCAGTTCCCATAGCCTTGGAAAAAGCCTCCTTAGCCGACCAGCGACCAGCCAAATATTCAATCTGCCTGCGCCCTTTGAGACTGGCAAATCGCTCCATTTCCTTAGTGGTCAGCACGCGCTTGGCAAACCCTTCATGTCGTGCAACTGCGCTTTCTATCGAAGCCAACTCTTCGATATCAATTCCATGTCCAACTATCATACTCATCAAAAGGAGTTGAGAATCCCCCAACTCCATCCTTTTCACTTATTTTGTTAAGGTAGCATAGATTTCTTCTACCAAGGCCTCTGTATTTTCCCAACCTAGGCAAGGATCGGTAATAGAGCAACCAAAGACCTCTGGTTGATTTTGACGACCATCTGCTAGGTAAGATTCAATCATAAAGCCTCGAACTGTCTTTTTAATCTTCTCATTCCAATCACGATTTTGCAAGGTCTGGCGAACAATTCGAATCTGCTCCATATATTGCTTGCCAGAATTATCATGGTTGGTGTCAATAAGGATAAAAGGATTTTCAAGTCCCATGGTCTCATAACGTTCAATGGCATTTAGCAAAGTTTCATAGTAAAAGTTAGGCTCATTTTTCCCATATTCATTAACTGCCCCACGAAGGATGACATGGGCCAAGGGATTTCCTGAAGTCTCAACTTCTTGCCCATGGAAAAGGAAGGTCTGTTTATTTTGAGCGGCATAGATGCCATTAAACATGACACCCAAATTTCCAGAGGTTGGATTTTTCATCCCCACTGGTGCATCAATTCCTGAGGCCACAAAACGGTGCTCTTGGTCTTCCACAGAACGAGCCCCCACAGCATGGTAGCTGACCAAATCATCTACCAAGACCAGATTTGACGGATAAAGCATCTCATCTGCCGTTGTCAAACCAGTCTCTGTAATCACGCGGTAATGCAACTGGCGCACAGCCTGCAAGCCGTTGATCAAACTTGGAGCCTTAGAAGTATCTGGTTGGTGAACCAAACCTTTATAGCCGTCTCCGTTAGTACGAGGTTTAGCAGTATAAACACGCATAACCATGAAAATCTTGTCCGCTACCTTCTTTTGCAAGGCTGATAAACGGCGGGCATATTCCAAGACAGCCTCTTCATTATCAGAAGAGCAAGGGCCAATCACCAAAAGGATACGGTCATCTTCTCCTGAAATAATGTCTGCCAATTCTCTATCACGACGCTCCTTTAGTCGCAAGGCTTCCGCAGACAATTGGGTTTCTGCCTTGATTGCTTCAATATCGATTTCTTGACCTTTTTCAATAAATGCCATACTATTCTCCTAGCGTTTGGTAGATTTCTCTGACAAGGGCTTCTGTATTTTCCCAGCCTAGGCAAGGGTCTGTGATCGACTTGCCAAATACTTCTGGTTCATTTTGACGGCCGTCTTCTAGATAAGACTCAATCATAAAGCCACGAACGTACTGCTTGATTTTTTCATTCCAATCACGGTTAATCAAGGTCTGGCGGACAATTCGAATCTGATCCATGTATTGCTTACCAGAATTGTCATGATTGGTATCGACGATGATAAAAGGATTTTCCAAGCCCATTTTCTCATACTGGGCAATGGTATCCATCAAATTATCATAGTAGTAGTTGGGAATATTCTTCCCATACTCATTAATCGCTCCACGAAGAATGGCGTGCGAAAGCGGGTTCCCAGTTGTTTCCACCTCTTTTCCTAGGAAAAGGAAGCTTTGTTTGTTTTGAGCAGCATAAATCCCATTAAACATGACATTGAGATTTCCAGAGGTTGGATTTTTAAACCCAGTCGCAAAATCTGCCCCACTTGCCACAAAGCGGTGTTGCTGGTCTTCAACCGAACGGGCACCAACTGCCATGTAAGAAATCAAATCATCTACAAGCGGAAGATTTTCAGGATAAAGCATTTCATCAGCTGTTGTCATGCCTGTTTCTGTGATGACACGATAGTGAAGATGGCGAACAGCTTTGATTCCGTTGATAAGACTAGGCGCTTCTGCCGTGTTAGGCTGGTGAATCAATCCCTTATAGCCATCTCCGTTGGTACGAGGTTTGGCAGTATAAACACGCATAACCATAAAGATACGGTCTGCCACTTCTTCTTGTAGGACTGCCAAACGCTTAGCGTACTCAAGAACAGCTTCTTCATTGTCAGATGAGCATGGCCCGATTACCAAGAGAATTCTCTGGTCTTCTCCACGTATAATGGCTTCTAGCTCTTGATCGCGCTGTGATTTTCTCTCCAAAGCTTGGCCTTCCAATTTTGATAAGGCACGAACTTCTTCAATATTAATTTTAGGACTTTTTGCTGTAAATACCATAACTCATCTCCTTATAAAGCAAACGGATACCAAGTAAAAATATACTTTTCACAAGGTATCCGCCTCTAAACTATCTCATTTTATTGTCTTTTTCCGTGACAGTTTTTAAACTTCTTACCAGAACCACATGGGCAAAGTTCATTGCGTCCAATCTGGCTCAAATCCAAATCTTCTGGCATATTTGCTTGGTGGGCAGCGATATTACGAGTCGCTGTTGTACTGATATGGTGTTCTGCTTGTGGTCTTTCTTGTTCATGAATTTGGGCTTTCATCATCAAGCGTGTCACATCAAACTCAATCGAACCAATCATGTCATTAAACATACGGAAACCTTCTGCCTGATACTCAACAACAGGGTTGTTCTGAGCATAGCCACGAAGTCCAACCGCGTTACGCAATTGATCGAGGGCATCGATATGATCTGTCCACTTGTTATCTACAACTCGTAGAATCAAGACTTTTTGGAATTCTTTAACTGCTTCTTCATCGCGTAATTTTGAAACTTGACTATCGTAAACCTTCAAGGCACGTTGGAAGAGTTCTTCCTTAATAGCCTTATCAGACAAGCCTGACAAGTCTTCAACAGAAATAGAATCTTCAGGAAGCAAGTTGTACTTAGCAAAGTTCAAAATCGCTTCAAGTTTTTCATCTTGTTTGGCACGCGCATGACCATCAACGACACGACCAATCGTGCGTTTGATCATTGCCTGAATTTCAGGTGCCAAGTCACGATCTGCAGTGATAACGTCGTAACGTTGAGCGTAAATAATTTCACGTTGCTCACGCATGACGTCATCGTATTGAAGGACTTGTTTACGGGTATCGTAGTTATTTCCTTCGACACGTTTTTGCGCTGCTTCAACCTGACGTGTCAACATACGAGACTCAATGGCCTCTTCAGACATATTCAAGCGTTCAAAAATTCCCTTCAAGCGTTCAGAACCAAAACGTTTCATCAAGTCATCTTCAAGAGAGAGGTAGAATTGTGACTCACCTGGGTCTCCTTGACGACCTGAACGTCCACGAAGCTGGTTATCGATACGACGGCTTTCATGACGTTCTGTACCAATCACACAAAGTCCACCTAATTCGCGAACCCCTTCACCAAGCTTGATATCAGTACCACGACCGGCCATGTTAGTCGCAATGGTAACAGCACCACGTTGACCAGCATTCATAATGATTTGGGCTTCTTTATAGTGGTTCTTAGCATTCAAGACTTCGTGAGGAACGCCAGCTGCAACCAATTTCTTAGAAATGTAGTCACTGGTTTCAACCGCTACTGTACCAACCAAGACAGGCTGACCTTTTTGGTAACGAGCCTTAACGTCTTCAACAACCGCTTTAAACTTAGCTTCAATGCTAGCAAAAAGTAGGTCTGGATGGTCAATACGTTGAACAGGACGGTTTGTTGGGATTGGAATAACACGAATGTTGTAGATTTCACGGAATTCTTCCTCCTCGGTCTTACCTGTACCTGTCATACCAGACAATTTCTTGTACATACGGAAGAGGTTTTGGTAAGTGATTGAGGCAGATGTCTTGGTTTCATCCTGAATTGGCACACCTTCTTTGGCTTCAATGGCTTGGTGCAATCCATCAGAATAACGACGACCTTCCATGGTACGACCTGTAAATTGGTCGACAATCAAGATTTCTTGCTCTTCGCTCACCACATAGTCAATATCGAGAAGCATGATGTAGTTGGCACGAAGGGCGTTATCAATAAAGTGAGTCAGAGCTACGTTTTCGATATCATAGAGATTTTCAAGTTTGAAGTAGCTTTCAGCCTTATCAATCCCTGAATCAGACAAACCAATAGTCTTAGACTGCACATCGATGATGTAGTCGTCCTTGTCCAACGATTTTACATAGTGATCTGCCATGTGGTAGAGCTGACTGGTTTCAACTGCATTAGCACCTGATACGATCAAAGGTGTACGGGCCTCGTCAATCAAGATAGAGTCAACCTCATCGACCAAGGCATAGTTAAGCGGACGTTGTACCATGTTTTCAGCGCGAACGACCATGTTATCACGAAGGTAGTCAAATCCGATTTCTGAGTTGGTTGAGTAGGTAATATCACACTCATAGGCTTCTTTTTTCTCCATTGGAGATTTGGCAGCCAAGTTAATTCCTACTGACAAACCAAGCCATGAGTACAATTCACCCATCTCAGTCGCGTCACGTTCGGATAGATATTCATTGACCGTAACTACGTGAACCCCTTTGCCTGAAAGGGCATTGAGGTATACCGGCATAGTCGCAGTCAAGGTTTTCCCTTCCCCTGTACGCATCTCTGGCACGTCACCATGGTGAAGAACGATTCCCCCCATGACCTGAACCTTATATGGGAAGAGTCCTAGGACACGTTTAGCACCTTCACGGACAACCGCAAATGCTTCATAAAGCAATGAATCCAGTGATTCTCCATTTTGATAACGTTCTTTAAATTCAACTGTTTTTGCTTTTAATTGGTCATCTGTCAAAGCAGCCATTTGGTCTTCGTATTTGAAAACCTTGTCAGCCATCTTTTCCAGACGACGGATTTCTCCTTTATCATTTTCGATAATTGTTTTTAAAATATTAGCCATGTTTTTCCTTACTTTAAATTCCGAATATTTTAGAATGTTCTTTTAATTTTAGCACAATTACTGATTATTTTCAAGGAAGAATCCCCATTTTGAAAATGAAAAAGAGGCTAGTTTCCAAGCTAACCTCTCTGACTTTTATGATGTTTTAATTGCCAAAAATCGGCAAAAGAGCAAATAGGATAAATAGATTAATCCAAAGAGAAAGACAGCAGATGAGTCCAAAAACAAAGAGACTGACTTTCTTGGACAGCACGGCCATCAAAATGGACAGAATACCAAAAACTAGCAAGACTTTCTGTATGATGAAGAGGTCAATCTTTCCCCCCAGAATCGGACTGCCCCAAGGAAGAAAGAAGAAAGCAATCCAGATCAACAGAACTAAACCAATATAGACCTTAGAATAGCGTGTAATAAATGATTTTAGATGTGCCATAAGCAACCTCCTATAAATAAAAACCGATATAATACTCTTCGAAAATCTCTTCAAACCACGTCAACGTCGCCTTGCTGTATATATGTTACTGACTCCGTCAGTTCTATCCACAACCTCAAAGCAGTGCTTTGAGCAACCTGCGGCTAGTTTCCTAGTTTGATCTTTGATTTTCATTGAGTATAAATCAATGCCTTCCGCCTTTAGACTTCCCTAGTTCTCGTCTCAAGCGAAACATTTTTTTGAAAAAGATATAGTCTAACCAGTCACTAGCAAAAGCAATAAGTAGTAATAATAGCCAAATACCCCATAACTTTATATCTGTCAAATTTCTCAAGACGATATTGAAAAACAGAACTGAAAAAACTGTCCAAGCAAGGCTAAAAATAGCATGGAGGGGGATATAAAACCAGTAAAAATAATATAAAATTGGAAAAAACTTACTATTTCTGTTGGCCTTTTCAATCCAGTCATAAAAGTAAAATAAAGGTGCTAAAAGTAAGAATTTAAACAAATGTTTCATCAACACCTCCTCTTTGATAGCGTTTTCTTCAATTTCATTCTATCAAAAAAATCTGGAAATGTCATTCCAGATTCTACTTTTTTATTTACGTTTTCTTGCGATGAGATGAATAGGTGTCCCTTCAAAGACAAAGGCCTTGCGGATTTGATTTTCCAAGAAACGCAGGTAAGAAAAGTGCATGAGTTCTTCTTCGTTGACAAAGATGACAAAGGTTGGTGGTTTGGTTGCCACTTGGGTCGCATAGAAAATCTTAAGGCGTTTTCCTTTATCTGTCGGTGTTGGGTTGATGGCAATAGCATCCATAATGACATCGTTCAAGACAGCTGATGGAATACGTGTGTTTTGACTTTCGCTGATTTGCTTGATCATCTCAGGCAGTTTGTGGAGGCGTTGCTTGGTCAAAGCGGATACAAAGATAATCGGTGCGTAAGGCAGGTATTGGAACTGCTCACGGATATCTTCTTCCCAGTTTTTCATAGTATGGTTGTCTTTTTCAAGCGTATCCCACTTGTTGACCACGATAATCATCCCTTTACCAGCTTCATGAGCAAATCCTGCGATACGCTTGTCATATTCACGAATGCCTTCTTCCGCATTGATGACCATCAAGACCACATCTGAACGGTCAATAGCACGCATGGCACGCATGACAGAGTATTTCTCAGTATTTTCATAAACCTTACCAGACTTACGCATACCAGCCGTATCAATCATTGTAAACTCTTGACCATCTGTATCTGTAAAGTGGGTATCAATGGCGTCACGAGTTGTTCCAGCAACTGGACTGGCAATAACGCGGTCTTCGCCCAAGATAGCATTGATCAAGCTTGATTTACCAACGTTTGGACGACCAATCAGGCTAAACTTAATGACATCTGGATTTTCTTCCTCATATTCATTTGGAAGATTTTCTACGATGGCATCTAGCACATCCCCTGTTCCGATACCATGGACAGATGAGATAGGCAATGGTTCACCCAAACCGAGGGCATAGAAATCATAGATATCATTTCGCATCTCAGGGTTGTCCACCTTGTTGACTGCGAGGATAACTGGTTTGTGGGTCTTATAAAGTTTGCGGGCTACGTATTCGTCTGCATCGGTAATTCCTTCCTTACCAGACACGACAAAAACGATAACATCGGCTTCTTCCATGGCAATTTCTGCCTGGTGCTTGATTTGTTCCATGAAAGGAGCATCGACATCATCGATTCCTCCTGTATCAATCATGCTAAACGAACGATTGAGCCACTCACCCGTCGCATAGATACGGTCACGTGTCACTCCTTCGACATCTTCTACAATGGAGATTCGCTCACCAGCGATCCGATTAAATAGGGTTGATTTCCCAACATTGGGACGTCCTACAATGGCAATAGTTGGTAGGGCCATAATTTCTCACTTTCTACAATAACTTTTTCTGTTCAAGATTTTTTCTAGTTGAGTTTGGTTCTGCTTGACCAAACTGTTCTGCTAGACGCTGGCTCCAGCTTGTGGTCGCACGTGCTCCAGCATAGTCCGCCTGTACACGGTCATAAGCTTCGATTGCCTCAGTTGACTGTTCTTGGTATTCTTCCTCAAAGATAACATTCTCTAGTGGCAGTCTTGGTTTCGCATCATGATTTTGATTTGGCACACCCAGTGCCATCCCAAAGACAGGGTAGGTGTAGTCAGGTAGGTTAAAGAGCTCTGCCACTTCTTCGGACTTATATCGAACCAAGCCAATAATGACACCACCATAGCCCAAGCTTTCAGCTGCCAGCAGGGCATTCTGTCCAGCAAGAGCCGCATCGACCGAACTAATCAAGAGACCTTCTACACCTTGGGGTTGGAATGAATCAGTATGAATTCGTGTCCCCTTTTCTGCTCGATTCAAATCTCCGACAAAGAGAAGGAAAACAGCTGACTGGCGAATGGCTTCTTGAGGCACCAATTCATACAGAGCATCTTTCTTCTCTTGACTTCGTACCACAATCACAGAGTAGGATTGAAAATTCTTCCAAGACGAGGCCATCTGAGCTGCTGTCAAGATTTCAGTCAAGTCCTCCTGAGGAAGG
Source organism: Streptococcus pseudopneumoniae (assembly GCF_001074825.1). Classification (GTDB taxonomy): domain Bacteria; phylum Bacillota; class Bacilli; order Lactobacillales; family Streptococcaceae; genus Streptococcus; species Streptococcus pseudopneumoniae_C. Next base: position 14,264 of record NZ_JUPG01000001.1, on the reverse strand, counting down.
GCCTGCTCCTTAAATCTTCGAACAGACTTATGAGCTTTCATCAGTTTAATCGTTTCTGTCATCGACGGTTCACTCCTTCTAAACGAGTCTCCTCAGCCAAATAACGGATGCGTTCCATGACGCGTCTGGCTTCCCAGGTTTCGTCATTTCCATGCTTCCCTTTAGCGAAATGCAGCTCCAATTCTTCAAAGTTGAAGTTGGAAGTGAAAAAGGTCGGTAAATTTTCCTGCATCCGATATTGGAGAATGACTTGTAGGATTTCATCCCGCACCCAAGCTGTTGATTGCTCGGCACCAATATCATCTAAAATCAGGACTTCAGAAAGCTTAATCTCATCCACCAAGGTCTTAACATTACCATCACCGATAGCATTTTTGACATCAATGACAAAGCTAGGATAGTGGAGAAGAGTGGATGAAACACCGCGTTTTTCTGATAAATCATGGGCTAAGGCAGCCACCATGAAACTTTTACCCACACCAAAGTCTCCATATAAGTAAAGACCTTTTCGAATAGCTGGATATTGCTCCACGAAGGCTAATAGCTTTTCAAAAACTGGCAAGCGCCCTAAATCATCCATGTCAACTTGAGCCAAACTAGCTTTCTTGAGACTGGCTGGCAGATTGATTAACTTGAGACGGTTCTTAATAGCCGCTTCTTTTTCCGCTGCGATTAGTTCAGGAGTTTCTTCATAAGAAACATCCGCATAGCCATGATTCATAACCAAAATCGGCTTGTAGCCTTTGGCAATATAATCCATATCCCCACGAAGAAATTTGTCGCGCTCGGTGATGTACTGATTAAATTTGGAGATACTGCGATTCAATTCCTCTGGGCTGAGGTTTTCTTGCTGGATAAAGGCCGCAACATCAGGGTCCTTCATGATTTTCTGGACCAAATCTTGATAGTGAAAACGGCTGGGTTGACGTTTGAGTACGTCTCCGACACTTTCCATCTAATCTCCTCCTTTTTCTAATCGAGCTAATAGTTCTTGTTTCTTACGTTCTAGTTCCAGACGAGTTTCCTCGCTGGTTTCATTTTTATAATCTGGATTGCTCCACTTGGGTACATTGGACTTGGCAGGACTAGGGTTACTACTTTTTTGAGCCTGACTCTTTTGTCCTCGTTCACGGATGCGCAAGACTGCCTCTTCTGCTGAATGAATCTTTTGATAGGCATAGTCATTGGCTACCTTCATGGCATATTTCTCATTGATATTTGCCGAATCCACCTTATTAAAGGTCAATAAGAGAATGATATTAATGACTTCGTCCAGCAAGCCCAAGCCAGCCATCTGTTGCAAAAGTTCTCTTTCTGTTTGGGTAATGATTCCCTTGCGTGTCTGCTTGATTTCTGCCAAAAACTGTAGGGAAGTTTTGCTTTTTGCTTCTTTGATAATGGTCGTTTCCTTAGGACTAAAGTCAGAAGAAACTGGTTTTTGAGCGATTTTTTCCCGCATGCGTTTGGTTGAAATGACTTGGGAAACAGCTGTTGACTTGGCCAATTGATAGGTCTCAAACCAAGTCCATTTCTTCTCCTCCGCAATGGCAAACAGGTTCAAAACATCTGACTGCTCATCCGCAAAACGAAGCCCATCTCGAGCCATGAGCTGACGAAAATGGTCCAAGTCAAAATCGTTGGCCACTTTCTTCCTGATACCAAGGTCTTCTTGACTACCTAGTTCTGCCAAGTCTGGAAAGACTTGATTGAGTGAGACAGGTATTTCGTCTCCATCAGTACTTTCAACTTTCAAATTCTCCACAGCTGTATCGCCAATCTTTTTCTCCAAAAGCCTGCGATAAACAGGATGTTCTAAGAAGTCCTGACTCGAGAGAGGAGCATGGATAGCTAGCTGATAAACGTCCCCCTTTTGATAGAGGGTCAAAAGATTGAAAGCAGATAGGATTTTCAAGGATTTTAAAAGTCTGTCCATCCCAAAGTTGAGATGATTGAGAATGCTTGAAAAGAGGTATTCCTTTCTGCCATTATCCCAAAAACTGATGGTATAAAGATAAAGGCTCAGTGCCTCCTGACCGATAATCGGGAGGTAGCACTGTACCAGAGATGAGGTATCTTGCGACACCCGATTATTCTTTAGATAAGAAAAACGGTCAATTGGCTTCATTTATCTTTCCTTTTTCTTTTTAGAGGACTGGGTGATTTGTTGGAGCAAGCTCTCTAACTCACTGACATCCTTAAAACTACGATAGACGCTGGCAAAACGTACATAGGTAATCTCGTCCAGTTCAGCCAACTCCTCCATGACGAGTGAACCAATGTCCTCACTTTGAATTTCATTTTCATTTCGACCACGGAGTTTCTGTTCGATACGATTGACTACCATGTTGATTTCATCACTTGACACAGGACGTTTCTGGGCTGAGCGGATAATTCCATTAAAGATTTTATCTCTGGAGAACTGTTCTCGTGTGCCATCTTTTTTAACAACCACTAAGGTTCTTTCTTCTACTCGCTCGTAGGTTGTAAAACGGTGCTGGCATTCATCGCACTCACGTCTTCTACGAATGGTGTTCCCTTCTTCTGCTTGGCGACTATCGATAACACTTGACTTGGTAGCCCCACATTTTGGACAACGCATCCTTTCCCTCCTTATCGTTTTCTTTTCATTATACCATTTTTTAAGCGATTCCCAAAACAATTCTTCTTTTTACTTGACAAGTTTTTTGTTTTGTTGTATTATTTAATTAAGACAAAGAGATGACAGAAAGGAGAACAAGATGTCCTGGACATTTGACAATAAAAAACCCATTTATTTACAGATTATGGAGAAAATCAAGCTTCAGATTGTTTCCCATACACTGGAACCCAATCAACAACTTCCAACCGTGAGGGAACTAGCGAGCGAGGCTGGTGTCAATCCCAACACCATCCAAAGGGCCTTGTCAGACCTCGAACGAGAAGGATTTGTCTACAGCAAGCGCACAACTGGACGGTTTGTAACTGAGGATAAGGAGCTGATCGCCCAATCGCGCAAACAACTATCAGAAGAAGAATTGGAACACTTCGTTTCCTCCATGACCCATTTTGGCTATGAAAAAGAAGAACTACCAGGCGTAGTCGGCGATTATATTAAAGGAGTTTAAGCCTATGTCATTACTAGCATTTGAAAATGTATCCAAATCTTATGGAGCAACCCCAGCCCTTGAAAATGTTTCTCTTGACATCCCAGCTGGAAAAATTGTTGGTCTCCTTGGGCCAAACGGCTCAGGAAAAACAACCCTGATTAAACTAATCAATGGCCTCTTACAACCAGATCAAGGACGTGTCCTCATCAACGACATGGACCCAAGCCCAGCAACCAAGGCCATCGTAGCTTATTTGCCTGATACGACCTATCTCAATGAGCAAATGAAGGTCAAAGAAGCCCTAACCTACTTCAAGACTTTCTATAAAGATTTCAATCTGGAACGCGCCCATCATCTGCTTGCAGACCTAAGCATTGATGAAAATAGTCGTCTCAAGAAATTATCAAAAGGAAACAAGGAAAAGGTACAACTGATTTTGGTTATGAGCCGTGATGCCCGCCTCTACGTTCTGGACGAACCCATTGGTGGGGTAGACCCTGCTGCTCGTGATTATATCCTCAATACCATTATCAACAACTACTCCCCAACTTCTACCGTTTTGATTTCTACCCACTTGATTTCTGATATCGAGCCAATCTTGGATGAAATTGTCTTCCTAAAAGATGGAAAAGTCGTCCGCCAAGGTAATGTAGATGATATTCGCTACGAGTCAGGTGAATCCATTGACCAACTCTTCCGTCAGGAATTTAAGGCCTAAGCAAAGGAGATTATTATGTTTTGGAATTTAGTCCGCTACGAATTTAAAAATGTCAACAAGTGGTATTTAGCCCTCTACGCTGCCGTGCTCTTCCTTTCTGCCCTTATCGGGATACAAGCACAATCCTTAATCAAACTACCTGAAAAAAATCTATCTGTTCTACTTGTTTTTCTAGCTACTGTCTTTGGTGGTTTGATGATTACACTTGCGATTTCAACTATCTTCTTGATTATTAAACGATTCAAAGGAAGTGTCTATGATCGACAAGGCTATCTGACTTTAACCTTGCCAGTTTCTGAACACCATATCATCACAGCCAAACTAGTTGGTGCCTTTATCTGGTCTGTGATTAGCACTGCTGTACTAGCTCTAAGTGCTTTTATTGTTCTGACTCTAACGGCTCCAAATTGGTTTGCAACTTCTGACTTGATTCCATTTATAGGAACACACCTTCCTCAACTCTCTCTTATGGGGATATCCTTCCTACTAAATACCATTTCTGGAATCCTCTGCATCTACTTGGCTATTTCCATTGGACAGCTTTTCAATGAATATCGTACTGCACTGTCAATTGTAGCCTACATTGGTATCCAAATCGTCGTTGGCTTTATTGAACTCTTCTATCGTTCTAACCCTGGTTTCTACTTCCCATCAACCTCTGGAGGAGCTGATCAATTCCAGATGGGCATTATCATGACTATTCTGGAAGAAGTTATTCTTATAGCCATCTACTATCTAGGAACTTATCACATCTTGAGAAACAAGGTTAATTTGCAATAGTTTCACAATCAAAAAGGATAACATCTCACCGCAGAGAGGCTATCCTTTTTATTTTATCTCATTTTCTGTCTAACTTTATCTTACAGACAAATTCTTCTAACCAATTAAATAACAAAATCTGATTTAAAGATCTTGTTTAATTTCTCTATTGTGACACTATCATTATATTCCTTACATATTTTCATAGCTTTGGAACATTCTTTTTTACCTAACTCTACTTGATTCATTTTTATGAGATAAATACCTTTTAAAAAAAGTAAATAATTCTTTTCAAAATAATATCCTTGTCTAGTCAGTAAATTGTCTAAATCATCTATAAAAAATTGAGCGCTATCTAATAAATTATTTTTTAATAATAATTCTAAATTAAATAAATATAAAGGAATTACTCTATGTGTTCCCATATCTGTTTTTAAAAAATGTCGTGTTTTCTTGATTACTACTCTATATAGTAAGCTTATGGTCTTAGTATTCATAAAAAACACTGAATTATAGAAAATTTTCAGTTCATACTCCATCCAATTATCTACAGAAAGCAAATACTTGATTAGCTCATTACATTTAGATGCATTGTAAGGAAGGTTTGCAAGGCGATTAATCTGTTGTTCAGCAATCAATTTTATGTGAAAATTGCATAAACTTTTTTCCTGCTTTTGTTTTAGCTCTATTTTCTTTATTAGTTCTTGTAACAAAATGATATCTGAAGAGTTTACAGCATGTTCTAGTTCTTCAAAAAAGCATTCTTTTTTGGAATAATAGCAATGAACTAATTCTTCAAATTCCGAAAATGATATCCCCAGGCGATTTAACAAAATATAAAAATGATCAATAGATAATTTTGTAATCCCATTTTCGAAACGAGAAATAGTTGACTCACTAATCTTATCACAAGCCAAATCTTTAAGACGAAAATTTTTTGAAATACGGATATCCTTTAAAACTGCTCCAAAATTTTCCATACTATTCCTCTTCCATTTCTGCAAAAAATAAAAACTGTTTTTTTATTTGTGATATGATTATATCAAACATAACACAGAAAGGACAATATGATTATGAAAAAAATTTTATTGTCATCAGTTGCTTTATTGAGTCTAGTGGCAACACTACCAGTAAATAATCCAGTTTCTGCTCAAGAATCTATCTCTCCCTAGGCTTATAGTCACTCCAATGGCAGTTGGTTTCAATCGAATGGCCGTTGGTGATATAAACATTCTGGCAGTCCTTACACTAAAACAGGTGAAACATCAACAAGAACAGTACCTATTAGAAGATGTTAATACTATGTAAAAGGTTTTTAGTAAGCAAAACTTTAGCGAAGTTGTTCATTTCTCTGATAAAACAAAAGCTGAGATTATTGCAAATATGCAAGAACTATTTGAATCTTCTAGCAAAAGCGATGTGAAGCACCTTTACTTGTCGGTACAATATCTATTGGTAGCGATAAAACGGTATTTTCAGGTTGGGATTCACTTCAAAATAAAATCATTTCCAATACTAACGGAAAAATCACTTTAGAGGAACTGTATCAATACTCTTATCCTCTAGTCCTTGAAGCTGCATCAAGCAGTAATAAGGAGCAACATGTATCAGTTTATCCAGAAAACAATCAATTTGTTTTATTTCAAAAATAAGGAGTTAAGAAAATGAAAGTATCAAAAAAAATCACATTATTTGGTTTGTCTTTAGCTGGTCTAGCTTTACTGGCTTTCCCTCATTCAGGTCAGGCCTTCGAATTGGAAGAAGAATGGGTTATTAAGGGTGGCGTTAAGTATCAAGATGGCAAAATTCTTCGATTTAATAATGGCCATGAAGTAGATATCAAAGTCTTGGATTTGCCAAAAACTGAGAAAATTGAGTGGACGGTTAGTCTCAATGGTCAAAATCAGACAGTCAATTTCCTAGGTCAAGAAAAGGACAAGTCTATGGTCGGTACAGCGGGGCGTTACCTGAATTTCTATGTACCTTATGGCTATAGAGGAGATATCAAGGTAGAAGCCAAGAGCGGAAATGAAGTAAAGATCTGGTCCACTAAAGTAGTAGATGATGTATATAATGACGGTGGAAAGAGTGGTTACTTCCGTATTGACGAATCAAATGATCAACACACCTACCTTGATGCAAAATGGGACTATCAAACCAAGACCTACACTGCTACCTTACCAGAGACTGTCAATGGTCAAAAAGTATTTGCTTGGGCAGACGACTATGAAGAATTGAAACTTCAAAAACCAGGAGTTATCAGTCATTCCTACAGGGGGGCAGGAGCCTTCAAAATACTTTATCCGATTGTAAAAGCAGAAAGCTGGCTAAAAAAGAATTACAGTGAAAAGTGGTACTATCAAAAACAAGGACAATTAGTTCAAAATGCTTGGGTTAAGGACAAGGGAACTTGGTACTTTATGAATGATAAGGGGATCATGTTCAATCAAACTTGGCTCTATCAAGGTAGCAACTGGTATGCCTTTAAATCATCAGGTGCTATGATTGCTAGCGATTGGCTATATGATAATGGCTCTTGGTATTACCTAAAAGATTCAGGGGCTATGGCGACAGGCTGGGTAAAAGATAGTGGCACTTGGTATTACCTAAACAACTCAGGTTCCATGGCAACAGGCTGGATGAAAGATAACGGCTCTTGGTATTACCTAAAAGATTCAGGGGCTATGGCGACTGGTTGGGTAAAAGATGGAGGTCAGTGGTACTACCTTGCTTCATCAGGTAAGATGCTTCACAATACCTACACACCTGATGGTTACTATGTAGATGCCAGTGGCGCTTGGAAATAATCTAAAGTATACATTTTATTCCATCAGCTATTAGTGTACATGCTCAGACTAAATGTTATCAGAACTGCAAGACAAATCTAGATAATAATACAAAAAGCGAATCGAAACAACGAATTTTGTTTTGTTCGCTTTTTGTTTCAATCTGTTACATTACGACATTGTCATTTAATTGTATATCCACAAAATTTATATTTTTATATGAAGTATTTGAGATAAAGGAGTATAATGACTTTAAAACTAATTACATGTATATCGATAAGGAGGTCAAGTCTTTATGCTGAGAAGATTTGCTACTAAGAAACACCTCGTACTTTACTTCTTTTCTATTGCCGTTATCTGGATGGAAGCAATTATCACGCCAGCCCTTGTTCAGAATATTGTTGCTAGTTTTACCAATCAAAAACTAGGTCTTCTTGGGAAAGTTTTGATTTTAGGAATCCTTGGTAATCTCATTCTATTACTAGGATTAGCTGGGAAACGCTATTACTATGCCCATTTGATTACCGATTTCAAATATGGAATCAAGAGTGCTATTTTCAAGCGATTTTTAAACAGTTATGAGATCGATGAAAAGGATATTTTATCCGACCTAGAAAACGACGTCAAACAACTGGAAGAAAGCTATATTGAGCCAACGGTTATCATTATTTCTTCTCTTGGTTTCACCACTGTGTCCATTCTCTATGCCCTATGGACCAACTTTTATCTGGGCTTGATTTTCATCCTCTTCTACTCCTTTCCTGTGCTCTGTAGCACTATCGGATCTAAGCGCTTGGATTCACTTTCTGAAAAGCGGTCAACTATTAACCAGAGCTACTTATCAAGCTTGACAAATTTTATTGGTGGCAGCCAGCAAATTCGCCATTATCAGGGGCAAGACTTCTTTTTTGCTCGCTACCAAAAGCAATTACAAACCAGTCTGGGTGCCGAAATCAACTATGAAAAGCAACGAACTTTAAACAGTCTTTTTATCAATAGCATCGATGCCTTTTGCTCCGTCACACCTATTGTCATCGGTGGCTTTATGACCTACTATAATTATTTAGATGCGGCTAGTTTTGTGGCCATCTATCTGGTTTCCCATAATATCGGCTATCAATTTCAAGAGTTGGCTTACTTTACCAACACCCGAAAAGCGACTCGAACTCTTCTCAACAAATACCAAAAATTTTTGAACCAGTCTGACTCCATCTCGCCTAGAAGCATAGAAAATATTTTCCCTCTCCAACTTGACAGCATCTCCCTAGAAAAAGAGGGGAATATCCTCCTGTCTCCGATTTCCATACACATCATGCAAGGAGAAAAAATTGCCATTATCGGCGAAAGTGGCTCTGGTAAAACAACCCTGCTCAATATCATTCATGGAGAAGAGACACCAACAAGTGGACAGATTAGCTTTGCTGGTCAAAACCTGTCACGTAAAGAAATCACAAGCTTTAGTTCCTATATCCTCCAAGATAGCCATTACTTTGACACGCTATCTCTGGACGACAATATCCTTCTAGGACTGGATAAAAAACAAGAGACTTTAAATCATATCCTCAAAAAAACAGGATTAGAACATTTGAAAAATCGAATACTCAGCAATGATAGTCTGTCTGGTGCGAGAAACAACGCCTAGAAATTGCTCGCGCCCTCTACCATGATAGCCAACTCATCTTAGCAGATGAGATTAAGGCCAACCTTGACTTGGAAAATAGCAAAAAGATTAGTGACTTGCTCTTCTCCCTACCTCAAACAGTTATTGAAGTCATTCACCACTACACGGAAGAAGACTTAAAACACTACGACCAAGTCATTCACTTAAGCAAAGAAAAATAATACTCTATAACATACGATTTTAAAAAGCAAGGAACCCGAATTCCTTGCTTTTTAACTCAATATCAAACTGGCTACAATGGGGCTGACGAAGACATAGAGAATACCGGTAACACCAATAGCCAAACCACCCATGGCTCCTGCTACAGAGCCGTATCGAAAGGCCGTTCCTGTTCCGACTGCATGCCCTGTTCCTCCAAGAGAAAGCCCGACTGCTACCGGATCGTCAATTTTCAACCACTTCAAAAGGGTTGGACCGATCACACTGGTTAAAATCCCAGTCGCCACTACAACCACCAAGGTCACAGTCGTCAGACCTTGCAATTTTTCTGTAATTCCTACTGCCATGGCGGTTGTTACTGACTTAGGAAAGAGAGAAATGGCTAGGAAAAAGTCCATGCCAAAAATTTTAGCTACAAGGGCTGTGAAAGAGGTATTAATCACTACCGCTAACAGACTACCAAAGAGAATACTGCGAGCATGGTGCTTCATCAAGTGAAAACTCTTATATAGTGGAATCCCTAGAGCCACGGTCGATGGGACAATCAAGTTATTCAGATAAACCCCACCTTGGTAGTAATCTTGGTAAGAAATACCCGTCATTTTTAGAAAGATGATAATGAAAACAGCTGACAAAAGCAAGGGCGTTGTCAATGGATGGGGAAAACGTCTGTAAATCAGCATTCCCACTAGATAAGCTAGGATAGACAGGGCTATCCCGAACAGGGGATTGGAAACAAATTCACTCATTTGGCATCTCCTTTCTCATAATCTCCCTCAAACCGTCGCTTGATGAACTGAACCACCAAGGCAATAAGGATAATATTGATAACAGCCGCAAAAAAGACAATCAAAACGATAGGCAAGAGATAGGGAGCAATCACATCAAACTTTTCCATGATTCCCACTGCTGGAGGCAAAAAGAGAATGGTCATATTGGCCAGCAAGAAATTCCCGACCATGTTGACATGTCTGGTTCTCAGCCACTTAAATTGTAGGGCTAGAAAGAGAATAATCAAACCAATAATACTGCCTGGAATAGGCAAATGAAAGAAACTGGAAATCCCCTCTCCGATTAGAGAAATCACAAAGAGAATCATTAATTGAACATATAATTTCATCCTAAACTCCACGAAATAGACTTCTTGCATACCAGTTTACTCTTTTTTCAGAAAATTTCAAGGAAATGCACAAGAGTTGATGAAAGTTTGAGAAGAAAAGGGATACAGACAATTCTTGACTTGTGAAAACAGCGTAATTTAGGATAAAAGATTCAGTGTCTTTCTTGCCAGCTTTCTTGAAAAGTAGTATAATTATTGCATGCGCAATCATCTTGTGATACAGAGACTGTCCGTGAATGGACTTTCTTCTATTTATGACTCTAAAAAGAAAGGAGATACTATGACCTATTTGGAAAAATGGTTTGACTTCAATCGGCGTCAGAAAGAAATCGAAAGTCTCTTGGAAGATACCATTGCTCAGCAGAGCAAACAAAGTCTGACCTTGAAAGAGTTTTACCTGCTCTACTATCTGGACTTGGCTCAAGAAAAGTCTCTACGCCAGATTGACCTGCCAGATAAACTTCATCTGAGCCCGAGCGCTGTTTCTCGGATGGTGGCTCGCTTGGAAGCTAAAAATTGCGGTCTACTCAGTCGCAGATGTTGCGATCAAGATAGGCGCTCTAGCTTTATCTGCCTGACAAATGATGGGCAAAAGACACTAACCTCGCTACAAAAGGCTGTCGAAGAAAGCTTGGAAACTGGTTTGGATTTCTTGATTTAAGATGATTTTAGAAAAAAGTTGCGTGCGCAATCATTTTTCTTGACATTCTCTTTTACAAGGAGTAAAATAAAGTCATCATTAAACAAAGGAGTTTTTAAAATGATTGAAATTACCTATCTAGATGCCAGCAAGAACGAAAGAACTGTGACTTTCGAGTCTTATGAAGATTTTGATCGTTCACAACAAGCTTGCCTTATCGGCGTCGCAGACTACTACCCTGTCCAAAAATTAACTTACAACGGTCATGATTTGGACTACCATGGAACTTATGGAGATGTCTTCTTCTATCTCATGAAACAAGATTTAAGCCAATATAACTAAAAAAGGAGAAATACAATGGCAAAAGCAATTACAGATGCAACATTCGAACAAGAAACAAAAGACGGTTTGGTCTTAGTAGACTTCTGGGCAACTTGGTGTGGTCCATGTCGTATGCAAGGTCCAATCTTGGATAAATTGTCTGAAGAACTTTCAGAAGATGTCTTGAAAATCGTTAAAATGGACGTTGATGAAAATCCAAATACAGCTCGTGCTTTTGGAATCATGTCTATCCCAACTCTTCTCTTCAAAAAAGACGGCCAAGTGGTAAAACAAGTTGCTGGTGTTCACACAGCAGAACAAATCAAGGCCATCGTTGCTGAATTGAGCTAATCATACTAGAGACCAAGTACTTTATTTGGTCTCTTTTTTCTTGCCCTTTGCCATTTTTCAAAAAATATGCTAGACTGTAGGTAGAATATTACGATGTTTGGGACATGCCATCGCTAAAAAAAACCTCTACTTGGTATTTTTTAGCTCCCTCATGGGAGCTTTTTGCGTGCTCTGAACATTTCCCATTTTGGAAGGAGTACTATGAAACGTCAATCAGCCTTGGTCGTCTTTAGTGGCGGTCAAGATTCTACAACCTGCCTCTTCTGGGCTAAAGAACACTATGAAACAGTCGAAGCTGTCACCTTTGCCTACGGTCAACGTCATCATCTCGAAATTCAAGTTGCCCAGGAAATCGCTAAGGAACAAGGCATTCGTCATCACATCCTAGATATGTCTCTGCTGGGACAAATCACTGAAAATGCCTTGACCTCTGATCTAGAGATTGAGCAAAAAGATGGGGAGGTTCCCAATACCTTCGTTGACGGTCGCAACCACCTCTTTCTGTCCTTTGCGGCAGTTCTTGCCAAGCAACGAGGCATTAAAGATATCGTGACAGGTGTCTGCGAGACAGACTTCTCAGGCTACCCCGATTGTCGGGATGTCTTTGTCAAATCTCTTAATGTTACCCTCAACCTGGCTATGGATTACGACTTCGTTATCCAAACACCTCTCATGTGGCTAGACAAGGCTGAAACTTGGGATTTAGCCGACCAACTCGGTGCCTTTAACTATGTTCGTGAAAAGACCTTAACCTGCTACAACGGGATTATCGGAAGTGGCTGTGGAGATTGCCCAGCCTGCCACCTACGTCAACATGGTTTAGATGTTTATCTCTCACAGAAAGGAGAGGCCTAATGTTTTTTGCACCCAAAGAAATCAAACAGGAAACCGGAGAGTCTCTTGTCTACAATCCTCACAGAACCTTGGTATCAAAAGAGTTTACCTTCGATGCTGCCCACCACCTCTTTCACTATGAGGGAAAATGCAAATCCCTGCACGGCCACACCTATCATCTGCAGATTGCTGTCAGTGGACTTTTAGATGAACGTGGCATGACCTACGACTTTGGAGACATCAAAGCGATCTACAAGAACTTCTTAGAGCCCCACTTGGATCATCGCTATCTCAATGAAACCCTGCCCTATATGAACACGACTGCTGAAAATATGGTTTACTGGATTTTCCAAACCATGAGTCAAGAGTTGCCCGACGAACGCGGTATCCGTTTGGAATACGTTCGCCTCTATGAGACTCCGACTGCCTTTGCAGAGTTTAGACGGGAGTGGTTAGATGACTAGAGAACGTGTCCTCAAACTACCAGTTCTAGAAATTTTTGGCCCAACCTTTCAAGGTGAAGGTCGTGCTATCGGGCAAAAAACCATGTTTGTCCGCACTGCTGGTTGCGACTACCACTGCGATTGGTGCGACTCTGCCTTTACTTGGGATGGTTCTGAAAAACCGACTCGTATGACAGCTGATGAAGTCATTGCTGCCTTGGATAAATTGGGGAGCTACGACTACGTCACCCTATCTGGGGGAAATCCTGCTATCCTAGCAGCCAACATGGCCGAATTGGTCACCAAGCTCAAGGAACGTGGTGTCACCCTTGCTGTCGAGACTCAAGGTTCTCGCTGGCAAAATTGGTTAAAAGATATCGACCAGATCACTCTCAGCCCCAAACCTCCTTCATCCAAGATGGAAGTCAACTTTGAAACCTTGGACTTTATCGTTTCCCAATTGGATCCAGACAAGGTCACCTTTAAAATTCCTGTCTTTGACGATGCAGATTTGGCCTTTGCCAAAGGCATACAAGAACGCTACCAACCAGATGTTCTCTTTTTATCGGCTGGAAATCCTGAGCCCAAGGCCACAGGCAATATTATCCAAGACCAACTAGATCGACTCAAAGAACTCTGGGAACGCATCGCTGCCGACGATAGCTGGGGCAATGTCCGCGTCCTTCCTCAACTGCATACCCTCCTCTACGATAATCAACGTGGTGTTTAAAATTAGAAAGAAAAAAATCATGTCACAACAAGAAGAAATGAAAAACCTCAGCCTACTGGGCAACAAAGAAACCAACTACATTTTTGACTATCAACCAGAAATCCTCGAATCCTTTGACAACCGTCATGTGGAAAATGACTATTTCATCAAATTCAACTGCCCTGAATTTACCTCACTGTGCCCTATTACTGCTCAGCCAGACTTTGCGACCATTTATATTTCCTACATTCCTGATAAGCTCTGTGTCGAGTCAAAATCCCTCAAACTCTATCTCTTTAGCTACCGAAATCATGGGGATTTCCACGAAAACTGTATCAACACCATCGGGAAAGACTTGGTCAACTTGCTAGACCCTCGCTATTTAGAAGTCTGGGGAAAATTCACTCCGCGTGGGGGCATTTCAATTGACCCCTACTACAACTACGGTAAGCCTGGAACTAAGTATGAAGGCTTGGCAGAACAACGCCTCTTCCAACACGACCTTTATCCAGAGAAAATTGACAACCGCTAAACAGATAAGAAAAAGCCCTGTTCCTCAAAACGAGGAGCAAGGCTTTTTGAGTTTCAATTATTCGGCTCTATAATATTTGTAGTGGGTAAATCCCCTATGGATATTATGAAGCCTATTTTGTTGTA
>NZ_JUPG01000006.1 GCF_001074825.1 Streptococcus pseudopneumoniae | reverse complement strand
ACTCGGTGATGTTCTCCTAAAAAATGTATGAACTTAGGCGTTCTAAAAAATTCTACCGCATACTTTTCAAGGAAAAGGATTGCAGAGGATTTGTTTTTTTGTTATAATATTATTGTTTCAAGAGAACGCGTTCAAGAAATAGTTCGTTTAAATATAAAAGGAGTTTTGTATGTCTCAAAACAAACAAGATAAAGGATTTCGTTTTTCTATTCGTAAACGTAGTGTTGGAGTATGTGGTGTTGCCATTGCAACATTTTTGCTAGGTTCTGGGCTAATTTTTCAAACGAATGTAGTAAAAGCAACAGAGCCAAGTGTAGCTGCAGTTTCTGGTGAAAATATTGCTGCTCATAAATCTGCGAGTCAGAGTTCAATTGCTTATGGAGGAGATGCTTCTAGAGCAGTTGACGGTAATCGTGATAACGCATGGAGTCACCGTTCCGTTACCCATACAGATTTTCAAGATCATTCTTGGTGGAAAGTTGACTTAGAGAAAGAAGAATCAGTAGGAACTGTTCGTATTTACAATCGTGGAGATGGGGATGTAGCAAATCGTTTATCTAATTTTGATGTTATTTTGTTGGATAAAGATGGGAATGAAGCAGCTCGTCAACATGTAGATAGCTTAAACAATCAACCAACAGTTGATGTTCAATTCTCAGGAGTTGATGCACGATATGTAAAAATTGAATTAAATAAATCTAAAACTCCACTTAGTTTAGCAGAAGTTGAAGTATATCGTTCTGCAAAATCAGAAAAGATTGTAGAAAATAAGAAAACAGAAAATAAATCTAAAACAGATTTTACTGCAGAACTAAATAAATATTTGTTTGGTTTGAATTATGATAAAACAAATATTTTAACTAGACGAGGCGAGGCAATAGAAAATTACACGAATACAAGCACAAAACAACAAGGAAATGAATTTGTGGTTGTGGAAAAAGTGAAGAAGAACCTTTCTAGTGGTCATGCTGATGTTGCTATTAATGGCAACGGAGATATTTTCCTAGGTGCTTTGTTTAAAGCAAATCAAGATCTCCTAGAAAATAAACCACAACAAATTAGCTTAGATCGTAGCAAAGGTAGAATTAGTGTTGATTTACCAGGAATGGTAGGCGGAGATAGCTATGTAGATGCTACACCAACTGTAAGTGGTATGCAGGAAGGTGTAAATACCCTGTTAAATCGTTGGCATGAAAAATATGCTGGGAAGAACCCTGCTCCAGCACGTATGCAGTACGAATCAACTTCTGCTTATAGCATGAATCAATTAAAAGCTAAATTCGGAAGTGACTTTGAAAAAGTTGGAGTTAATCTAAAAATTGATTTTGAAGCTGTCAATAAAGGTGAAAAACAAATTGAGGTAGTTGATTTTAAACAAGTTTACTATACTGCTAACTTTGATGCTCCAAAAAATCCATCAGATGTATTTGCCTCAGGAGTAACAGTTGATCAATTGAAAGCACGTGGAATTGATGAAAATACTCCTCCTGTATATGTATCAAGCGTGTCATACGGACGTCAAATGTATGTCAAATTTGAAACAACAAGCAAGAGTACAGAATTGAAAGCAGCTATCAATGCTGTCATTAAAGGAGTACCTATTAAAGCTGAATCTGAATGGGCACGTGTCTTGAAAAATACAACAGTAACAGTTTCCATCGTAGGTGGAAATGCTGATGGCGCTGCACGTGTTGTGACAGGTACAGTAGAAGATTTGAAGAAATTGATTCAAGAAGGAGCTACTTTCAGTACGCAAAATCCTGCTGTTCCAATTTCTTATAAGACTGCATTCTTGAAAGATAATCAAGTAGCCACAATTCAAAGCAATACAGACTACATTGAGACTAAAGTGACTTCATACAAAAATGGTTACCTCAATTTACACCATAAGGGAGCTTATATTGCTCGTTACTATGTTTACTGGGATGAAGTGACTTATGACAAGGATGGTGTTGAAAGTATTCGTTCACGTCAGTGGGAGCATAACGGTCAGAACAGAACAGCTGGTTTCCAAACTGAAATTCAATTTAGAGGAAATGTGCGCAATATACGCGTGAAGATTCAAGAAAAAACAGGTCTTGTTTGGGAACCATGGCGTACTGTTTACAATCGTACCGATCTTCCTTTAGTCCAAAAACGTACCATTATTAATTCAGGTACAACAATCAGACCAAAATACGATGAAAAAGTTGAAAACAACTAATTCTCACTTATAAAAATAATTAGTTATACTAATGAATTGAACCCCAAAAGTTAGTCCAAATTCTAACTCTTGGGGTGTTTTTCGGCTCTTTGTCAACTGTAGTGGGTTGAAGAAAAGCTATGATCGAGAAAGGACGAAATTTGTCCTTTCTTTTTTGATGTTCAGAGCGATAAAAATCCGTTTTTTGAAGTTTTCAAAGTTCCGAAAACCAAAGGCATTGCGT
>NZ_JUPG01000048.1 GCF_001074825.1 Streptococcus pseudopneumoniae | reverse complement strand
ACCATCTCCACCACCAGGAACAGAATGATCATACAAGTCCCCACGAACCCCTTCAAGGGATTGCGGGTCACTTTTTGCCTGTCCTCCATTTGTTTGGCTGAAGCCTTTTTCAATTTGGTAATACCATTCCGTTGCTCTGGTTTGTCTTTCCAGTAGTTTGTCACCAGAATTTCCCTCCCAATAGGTGAGGAAGAGTTGGGCGAGATTGGCTGCACTGCCCGTATTTTTAAAGAAATCTTTTAACCAACTTTGATAGTAAGGACTATCCCCATGAAGCATAAAATCAAGTTGGAGGTCTAAATCATACCACTTCTTATTTTTGCTATGTGCATAATTCAATAAAGCTGTATGACGTGTTGAACCATCTGCAGTATCCGTCCATTGCCCTAA
>NZ_JUPG01000047.1 GCF_001074825.1 Streptococcus pseudopneumoniae | reverse complement strand
CCTGTTCCTTCTTTAGGTTTAGTTACGTCAGTTTCAGTTTTACCTGTTCCTTCTTTAGGTTTATCTACGTTAGTTTCTTGTTTTATATTATCTACTTTTTCAACGATGATATCATTACTAGTAGATAAATTTGATTTAAGAACATCTTTTATATGTTCTGATGTTACATAGAACTTAACAGTTTCAGGAATTGCAAATGTATCTTTTTTCACAGAAAACTCTGTACTTTTATTCTTAATATGAATTTCCTTTAATGAATCTAAGCTGCCACTTAGGAAGAAGGACGGCAATGAGTTGATATTATTACCAATTGTTAATCTTTTTAATTTTGGTAAACCGTTCATGACATGTTTACCAAAATTTTTAACATTATCTGGTAATATAAGTTCTTTTAATTCTAAATTACGATAAAATGCTAAACGTTCAATAGTTTCTAAACTATTTGGTAAGCTAATTTCTTCAAGTTTAATCGCATCTTCAAATGCAAAAGTACCGATTTTTTCTAAACCATCGTTCAATTCGAGTCTTTTCAAATAAGAATTTTTATCAAACGAATATGATGTAAGTTCTTTTGTCTCCTTAGGTGTTTTATAACTTTCGTCATTTTTTTTACTTGGATAACAAATTAATTTGGTTTTATCTTTTGAAAACAAAACACCATCAATTGAGGCAAACGATTCATTTCCTTCTTCAACATCAACATGTTTTAAGCTAGTAGTATTTTTAAATAGATTACTTCCTAATGTTTTAACCGATTTTGGTAATGTTAGTTTCTCTAAATTTGATAAATTAGCAAAAGCCTCATGTGATATTAATTCTAATTTTGAACTTGAGGAAAAGGTTAGCTTTTTCAATTTTTGACTAAAAGAAAATGCACTTGTCCCAATATATTCTAGAGATGCAGGCAATTCAATCTCTTCTAATTCAGAAAAATTAAAAGCTTTATCTTCAATTTTCTCCAGCTGACTGCCATTCTCAAAAATAATAGTTTTAGCTTTACTTCCATGGAAGCCGTTTTTTTGTATTTTTTTTATGCTTGATGGAATAGTAATAGAGCTAGGATAGTAGATAATTCTACCTGTTTCATCTGGATAATAACTAAAAGCTTCACTAGCTACTTCAGTAACGGTAAATACTTTATCACCTACTGTGATTTTTGTAGGAATCGTGAATGATTTTCCATCTTGACCAGCTTCAAACTGTACAGGAGTCACTCCATTACCCACTTGAACAGTTCCTATGTTGCCTTCTACAGTTAGAACCTTATATTTGATATTATTTTGTTTAATAATACTTCCAACTTTAGTCTCTTTGATCACTTCCGAACTAGGTGTATTTGCTAGAATTGGTTCATTAGGGACATATGCTGCTAATATAACCGCAGCTGTAGTTAATGATAATACTGTTCTTTTTTTCATATAAATTTCCTTACATATTTATTTTCTAATAGATATAAAACTATAACTTTGCTAGCCGTTGTTATAAAAAGTTTTATTCAAGCATTATCTAGTAGAATAGAGTAGTACATTTTATAAATTGTTATCTCTCCATAAACATAGTATATCATTTTTAAATTTTAAGTCAAGAAAAATTAACCAATGTTAATTTTATTTTTAACACACGTTAATTTTATTTTTAACACACGTTAATTTTATTTTTAACATGGGCTAAAAATAAAATTAACTGAGTAAAAACTCTCGAAATTCAATTCGCTATATTATCACTCAACTTGAACAAATACCAGAACCACAAAAAACAGATATAATTGATGCAATAGCAACTCTATTAAACAACATAAGAGACTGGGACAAAAAGATTTTGATTTCAGTAATTCTTTATTATAAATTTTTAAAATCGATAGATTAGACAAAAAAGCGAACGAAACAGAAAATCTTCACTCATATTCCCAACCATATACGGGAATTATATGTGCGATAGAAATGAAAGAGCAACTCTTAAAAAGCGTCTATCTGCTTTAGGACTACCAGACTATAGTTTTCACTTATTCCGCCACACACACGCTTCTATGATGTTAAATGCAGGTATCGCTATTACCTCAATAAATAATCCATCTAATTTCATTTCGTCTTTACCAAATTTGACGAGATTGACGACCTCTTCATAACGTCCTACCGCATTATTGACATCTTATAAGTTCGTTCTAGCTTTTGATAAGGCTTTGTCAATCTTTGGATTGACACTTTCATTTTGTGTCACAAACTCCATGCCGTAAGACGTTGCCACTCTTCAACTTCACGTTGAATTTTTACTTCTTTACTCTGTTTCGTTGCCATTACCAAAGCCTTTTAAAATGTTCTTTAAATTGGCTCTTTTAATTGCCCAGTGAGTCCTACTTAATTCCCAATCTTCTATTTTTAATTCTGATTGATGAAGTTCGATCAGATTTAAATCAATTTCACATTCTTTCTGAAAATCAAATTTTATATATCCAGCTCTTTTATCTATATCTACTAATTTTCCAAAAAATCCAGTTTTTATCTCTTGTTTCGCCTCACTATATTCTGGAAGGAATAAAGCTGGCAAACTCATTATTTCATCAATATCTTCTAAAGTGAATTGATTGAACTTTTGACTAATTGCTGAATTTGTGTATTGAAAAACCCTATCATTGTTTAAACTAAACGAGTTCTCTTCATACTTCTCATTGTAAATTATAAATAGGTTATAATATTCATTGGAAGAGAGTATCTGCCGTATAGGTGTAACATTAACGATATGATTTACACTGTTTGCTTGCTCAATATTATAAATTCTGTCCGCATTTTGTTGTAGTGGTTGTTGGGGAAATTCTGAGGGCAAATTATCCTGCCTTTTTAGTGAGTTTGTCAATGTATTCTCCTTAATTTAAATTTTCTACATGTTCTATGTTATAAATTTTGTTAGCATACTGAGTTATGATTTTTGGATTATTCAATACTTGTTGTTTCATAGATTCTTCACCTTCAGTATTAAATTTTTTCTCTTCTTCGTTCTCAGTATCTGATTCTTCAACATGCTCTTGTTCCACTATTCCAGCAGTTTGTTCATTCAACTCTTCCACACTTGGGTTATAACGAGTTATTTCTAAATTAGGCAAAGACTTTCCCAGTTCTGAGTTTCTGAATTTCCATGGCGTATTTTCTCCATTTTGAGAATACCATTCCTCAAATGTTTCTTTACCGAGTGTATTATCAATTTTATTTACAAATATATATCTCATCACATCTAACAAGAATGGCTCAATTTCTACTGTTGTAATACTTAATAATTCTGACTTAGATACAGTATTATTAACAGAAATCTTAAATCGTTCCGAAATATCAATTGTTTCATCATTACAGATTGTTTCTATAATAGCAGAAGCAAACCATTCCAATTTTTGCTCTGAAAACTTATTACTTATAAAAGCAGACATACTCTCAAGTGTGTCTTTTTTATTTTGCTTAACTGAGGTTTCAAAAGAATCAATAAAAGTTTGGTCGTCAAAGATCAAATATGATGTAGCAGATATCACACATTTTTTATATTCAGACACATTCTTTTTAAATGATGTCCCTTTAACTTTTAAAAGGGATTCCCCTGTAAAGTTCTCGATGAACGATAACATCATATCATCTTCATTTAAACCATCACTTTTATCAGTTACAACACCACGTACTCTTGTACTACGTACTCTTCTTCTAGTATTTCTAGCTTCAAGAATAAGCCCAAAGAGTATCCCTCCTGTTAGGCGTGGAACGTTAGATGACATTTTTTAACTCCTCTTACTTTATTTGGTAACTTTATCTACTTTATCTACATTTACAAGTAACTCCATCTACTTCATAATAAAGTTTGAAGATAAGGCAAATGTATATTTGATTCTATTATATCAAATTTCACAAGCGTTTTCTTCAGAATAATAATATTAGTCCTAATTGATGGCCATCAAATGGACGGATTGAAACGAATATGAAAACTCAGACGATAACGGTCGAGTTCTGCATATATCTGTTTATCCGTTTATTTGGTGTGCCCTTTTCACATCTATCGGTATTCAGTATGGCTCATTGAAGTTTCTTTCCGTCCTAAGGACAGAAAGGAACCAACATGAATAATATATATGAAGAAATTTCTAAAAAGAAATTAAATGAAAAACTCGTTAAATCTCTAACTCCAGAAGAGCAATCTTTCTGGCTTGAATGGCTAAATGAGAGTGATAGACATGAAAATAGTTATGCTCGCCAATGTCGTCGTAAAGAAATAAGTCTAAACTCCAAAATAAACAATGGAAGAACAAATAACGAAACAACTCCACTTGACTTGTTTATAGATGATTCCCCTAATCCTCTTGACTTTCTCATTCAGACAGAAGATGAAGAATTTACCTTAGCTCAATTGCCAAGATTAAAAAAGGTTCTATCTGAATTAGATGAACTTGACAGAGACATTATCTTACTTTGCCATTCATTTGAAGAATATGAATATACGTATAGGGGGGAAACCTATATAAACTACAAGAAACTTTCTTTCAGAGAAATGGGTAGAAGATTAAATGAGGACTATCGTAAAATCCAACGTAAGATACCGAAAATAATGTCTTATATAAAAGAAAGACTCACAGAATAATTGAACAAAAAAATTAGGCCTTTTTTGCTCAAAAATGGTTCAACTACCCTTAATTTTGTCCATTAATTAGGAGGTAGTTTTAAAAGTCCAGCTCATGACCTCAAACCGAGCTTGTCTCTTCTTAGTTTTTAAGCTTCATATAGAAAGGTATATCCATATGAAAATCAAACCACAACACCGAAAAGGCGGTTACTCAAACCATATCGCTCAACAATACGTTGACCTCAACGCTCCTATCTACTTACTGAGTGACGAACTCGAACCCCAACAAAAGTACGAAAACAACAAACCAACAGGGGAAATTGTCGCTTATAAGGCTTGGTTCGGACAAAAAGGACTTCCGCCTTTTCAAGTGAAATTTACAGAAGCACCTGAACTGCCAGACTACCTATCTCTGGTTTCATTTGAAGGTCTAATGGCATGCGAAGTTAACTACAATGTCTACTTCAAAGCTGACGGATTGAAAGAGGTGAACTAATGGTTTCAACTCTCACACAAAGAGAGTTGGAACAATACCTGTTACAGAGCCTAAATATGGGTTTGGGCTCTGTATTACAGGGTGAAACATCCTACACCAACTCTTTTAACATTCTTGTCCGAGAAGACGGCTTTATCTTTGTCCCTCGTCTACCATGTGGCTTTATCATTGATGATGACTTGTATCAGAAGATTTTTCTAATCGCAAACGCCTCCCTCTATCCTCAATATACGCTATTGAAACAAAACTCTGCTTACTTTATCGCCTTAAAGTCAGAGGATATTCATGTTCAGCGTGGCTTATTCTTTCCATGGAAAAAAGGAGTTTCGGAGCGCTTGGTCATTCCAGACCTTGAGATATTTACCTCGTCTCTAAAGGGTAATAATATTCCTATCATGAAAAATCTAGCCATTAACTATGATAAGGTAACTTCTTTGGCTATTGCTGGTAATTCCGGTAGTGGGAAAAGTTACGCTTTGACTTATCTACTTAGTGTCCTGAAAAACATTTCTGACCTAATTATTATTGACCCTAAGTTTGATACACCATCACGCTGGGCAAGAGAACACCAAACTCCCGTTATTCACCCCCATGAAAACCGCTCTAAATCTGATTTTGTTTCAGAAATTAATGAAAACCTGAGCAAGTGTATGACCATCATTCATAAAAGGCAAGCCATCTTGTTTGAAAATCCACGTCATGAATTTAAACATCTAACCATTGTTATTGATGAAGTACTAGCCTTGTCAGAAGGAGTCAACAGAACCATCAAAGATTCTTTCTTCTCTTTATTGTCTCAAATCGCACTACTGGGACGAGCTACACGTGTTCATTTACTTCTAGTCAGTCAACGCTTTGACCATACAACTATCCCCGTATCCGTTCGGGAACAATTGAATGTTCTGATACAGATTGGAAACATTAATAAAAAGACCACACAGTTTTTGTTTCCCGACCTCGACCCTGAGGGCATCGTTATTCCGATAGGCAAAGGAACAGGACTTATACAGATTATTGATAACGAACATCCTTATCAAGTTTTCCCCCTCCTCTGTCCCACCTATTACACCAAGAAAGGAATTTTATAGACTATGAGAAAAACGAATTTTCAAAAAACCATTCATCCAGCAACTACCTT
Source organism: Streptococcus pseudopneumoniae (assembly GCF_001074825.1). GTDB lineage: Bacteria > Bacillota > Bacilli > Lactobacillales > Streptococcaceae > Streptococcus > Streptococcus pseudopneumoniae_C. The sequence continues at coordinate 38,673 of NZ_JUPG01000047.1, read as the reverse complement.
TTTTATAATGGGAATCCTATCTATGTTTATTTCAATCTTATTGAGGCTTGGAATGAATCCCTTGGAAAACAGTATCTATTTCACATCTCTGTTTGATTTCCTGCGCTTGCTTCACTTTATCAGCTCATCTATTTCTTTATTGTCCCTTCTCTTATTCCTTGGATTAGTTGGCTATGAAATTAAGATACGCCACAGAGAAGATAAAATATCAAACCTCTTTAAGTCCATTACACAGACCTTTTCTCTTCGTCTATTTCTGATTCAAAGAGAGTACTCAGAAACTGTAAGCACAAGCGAGCAAGGAAACACAAAGAGATACAACCCTATCAACAAACAGTTCAATAAAGCGATTCAGAAAGTGGTTGTAGATATACGAGAGGAAAGCACAACATTGATTATTCCTGTCCCCAAATCGCAACAAGCCATTAGAATTCTAAAAGATTTGGAAACAATCATCAGTGAAGAAATTTCTAGTCGCAATCCTGACTATTATTTTTCAAGACCTGAAAGAAAGGGCATGGACTTCTACTTTATCGGAACAAGACGTAAATAATAGGACGGGCGCTATGGCGCACGAAGTAAGCGCCACCTAGCGCCCGTCTGCTTGGTATATGGACTAACGGGTTACTACGACCCCGTTAGTCCAATAATCAATAATCACAGAAATATCAAAAAAGCGTCTTCCACCTTCCGAAAGAACCCTTCTAAATCTCCTTATAGATAGAAATACAATTTGAAAGCGAGGTATGTTGTATATGTCAAAAGAACAACGTTCCAACAAGTGGGCTTTTCTTTTCTACAGAGAGAGCGCCCCAGAAAACTATTTAGAAATCCTTGAAGACCTTCATATTCCCTTTATCTTATCCCCTTGGCACGATAAAGACGTTAATAGAAGAACAGGGGAACTTAAAAAAGCTCATAAGCATGGCGCCTTTTTCTTCGATTCACTCAAAAGTTATTCTCAAGTATCTGAACTCATCAAGGATAAATTAAAGGGACCTGCTCATGTAGAACCTATTATGTCTCCAAAAGGGATGTATGACTACTTTGTCCATGCGGAGAATCCTGAGAAAAGTCCGTACGATATCAAAGATATAGAAATTGGATGCGGATTTGAATTGGATAAATTCCTCATAAACCATAACAACGATGATTTTCTATCAACTATTATTGACGTGATAGACAAGAATAATTTCACTGAATTTAATCATCTGGTTAGGTATGCGAGAGAAGAAAATCCGACCTTATTAAGACTTATCGTAGATAAAACTTACTTTTTTGCCAAGTATTTAGATTCACGAAGGTATAGTACAGATAAAAGCAAAATAACTTCATCAAAAGCTCCCTTGACGAATACTCCTAATAAAACTAGAGACATCATATCAGACTCTACTTTAATAGAAGTATAACGGAGGAAAAGCTATGCAAGTAATCTTACCAGATGAACAAATTCATCAAATTCAACTTTTACTCTCTAATCTTATAAAGAAAGAAATCAGAGAGCAATTAGACAAGAGCGGTATCGATAGTCCCTATTTGAACAAACAACAAGCTTGTAACTATTTAGGTATATCAAATAATACACTGGATTCTTGGATTGTAAAAGGCTTACCCAAAATCAAAATCGGTAAAACGATTCGATTCCATAAAGACGCTATCGATCAATGGCTAAACTTACATAACTAGAAATATCAAGATTTTTGTTTTATAATAGTCATGATATTTTCTGGTTCGATACACAAGGAGAATATCATGACTATCACTAAAACACAAAATGGTACTTATCGTTTAAAAATCTACATTCCAATAGATGCACGAATGCCACTTGGCATCGTCAACAACAACTATTACGATAAACGATTCAAAACAAGAAAGGAGGCAAGACAAGCAGAAATAGACTTGCTTACCAAGTTAAATCAAATTGAAGATAATGAATTTACTGGATTAGGTAAAGGAGAAATCCTTTTCTCAGACTTCTATCATAATATTTGGTGGGATTCCTACAAATCAGGACAAACAACATCTACTGTTAAACCACCAAGTAAGTCAACTATCTCTAATACTAAAACTTGTTTCGAAAGACATATATTGCCACTTCTTGGAAATTATACAATACAGTTTCTAAATCAAAACAAGCAGGTTATTTTAAACCTTATGACAGCAAAAGCTAACGAATATGCGAACTTTAAATCTTTACGTAGCTATGTGATTTCTATTTTTGATTGGGCAGAAGAACTTGAATATATAGAAGCTAATAAAGTTGCCAAAATATTAAGAAGAATAAAAGCCACTAAAAAGATTCAACTTGATGAGTCCAAGAGAGAGGAAGATTTATATCTGACACACGAGCAACTACAAGACTGGTTCTTAGCCTTTCAAAAAGATTTAGAGGACGAAAAGATTTCACTCAAAGATTATGTCCTATTCTATCTCACATTCTTTTTAGGGGATAGAAAGTCTGAATCCTATGCGCTACAATGGAAACATATTGACTTTGATAAATCGCAAATTCAATTACTCCAAGCATTAGATAGATATGGAGAAGTAAAATCAACAAAAAGCAACAAGAAAACTGTCTTTTCTGTTTCAGGTGACTTACTCCAATTGCTCAAAAATTGGAAAGAACAACAAAGATATGAATTAGCAAAGTTCGGCATCATCAGTAATCCAGAACAATTTGTTTTTACATATATCGACACAAAAGGAAACATCAACAAGCCTTTACATGCTGACTATCTGAACAATAAAATGAAAAGTATTAGAAAGCGACATAAAGAACTAGCACACGCTACACCACATAAACTGCGACATACAGGAGCAACGCTGGCTAAACAAGCAGGAATGAGCTTAGAAGCTATTTCTGAAGCACTAACACACAGCGATACAGGTACAACTCAAATTTATGTCAATACTTCTAACGTTGTTCCTATGACCGTTGGTGAATTTGCTTTAAAGTCTCTAAAACAATAAGGTAAAAATAAGGTGAACTTTGAGGTGAATTTTTTAAAAAAAGACGAAAAAAACACCCATAAGGTAAACTTTTGGGTGCTTTGAAACGTTGATATAATCGTATTGATTAACGTTTTGAGAATTGTGATGCTTTACGAGCTTTCTTAAGACCTGGTTTCTTACGTTCAACTTTACGTGAGTCACGTGTAAGAAGTCCTGCGCGTTTCAATGAATCGCGGAAGTCTGGGTCTACTTGAAGAAGGGCACGAGCGATACCGTGACGGATAGCTCCTGATTGACCAGCGTATCCACCACCTACAACGTTAACGAAAACGTCGTATGAACCTGCAGTTGAAGTAACTGCGAATGGTTGGTTGATGACAAGACGAAGGTCAGCGTGTGGGATGTACTCTTCAACATCTTTTTTGTTAACAGTGATTTTACCAGTTCCTGGAACAAGGCGAACGCGTGCAACAGCGTTTTTACGACGTCCAGTACCTGCATATTGTGCTTGTGACATACTTTATTGTTCCTTTCCTTAGATAAGTCCTGAAATATCAAGAACTTCTGGTTGTTGTGCAGCGTGAGTGTGCTCAGCTCCAACAAATACTTTCAACTTCATACCTTGAGCGCGTCCAAGTGTATTGTGTGGAAGCATACCTTTAACTGATTTCTCGATCAAACGTACTGCATTTTTAGAACGAAGTTCACCTGCAGAGATTTGTTTCAATCCACCTGGGTGGTTTGAGTGAGTGTAGTAGATTTTATCAGTTGCTTTTTTACCAGTCAATTTAACTTTTTCAGCATTGATAACAATCACAAAGTCACCTGTATCAGTGTGTGGTGTAAATGTTGGTTTGTTTTTTCCGCGAAGTACGCTAGCAACTACTGCAGAAAGACGTCCAAGTGGTACATCAGTTGCGTCAACTACGTACCATTTACGTTCAACTTGGCCTGGTTTAGCCATAAATGTTGTTTTGTTCATGATTTCTCCTATATATAGTTCGATTTTTGTTTACGGTGATGGGTGTTCCTTCCCATCGAAAAGTATTTGGAAGGTTCCGGGGCCTTTCAAATGGGGTAAACAATACCGCCTACTATAATACCAAATTTCACCCCTAAAAGTCAATAGATATGAAAAATATTTTTCTGAATTCCACTCTTTTTATCTCTAAAAAACCTCGCTTTCGCGAGGCTCTCCTATTTATAAACTAAGGCACGTTTAAAAGTTTTCCAAATTCCTAAATCATCCGTTTGAAGGACTAGGCTAGCATACATGCGTCCGATAAATCCTGTTGCTACCACCGCAAAAATCACTGTAATAGCAAGTGAAATCCATGCTTCTACTCCCCCTGCATAGCCATTAATGGTTCTAAATGGCATGAAGAAGGTCGAAATAAAGGGAATATAAGAACCAATCTTCAAGATGAGATTGTCACCAGCTGCACCTAGAGCTGTCACTCCAAAAAAACCACCCATAATTAAAATCATCAAAGGCGACAAGGCTTTTCCTGAGTCCTCAGGACGAGAAACCATAGATCCTAGAAAGGCCGCCAAGACTACGTACATAAAGAGACTGACTAAAATAAAGAGCAATGTATTCAGCGAAAATGCATCTCCCAAGTGATCCAAAATACCAGACTGAGCCAAGAATGGCAAATCTTTAAAGAGCAGAATGGCTGCCAGACCACCTACAACATAAATCCCAATATGCGTTAAAATCACCAGAAACAGAGCCATCATCCGCGCATAGAAATAGTGACTAGCCCTTATGCTAGAAAAGACGACTTCCATAATTTTGGTGCCTTTTTCACTGGCAACTTCCTGAGCCGTTACACCCGCATAGGTAATCAGGATCATATAAAGAAAGAATCCTAAGGCTCCTGCCGCCATTGTTTGAATAAACTTTTTATTTTCCTTGGCTTCATCAATCTTTTCTGTGAATTGAATTGTCTGCGCTAAGCGTTTTTCCTGCTCTTGAGACAAGGAGGCAGTTGAACGATTAAGCTGATTTTGTAGTTCATTGAGTGTACCTGTAACTGCAAATTTAATTCCATTTTCAAGCGAAGTTTCGCCATGATAAACTGCCTTCAAGACACTATCCTCTTGGTCAATAGTCAGATAGCCTTTTAATTTTTCATCTTTAATCGCTTCTTTGGCACTTGCTTCGTCTTTGTAGTCAAAATTAACACCATTTACATTCTTCAGTCCTTCTGCTACAGATGGCACTGTTGTCACTACTGCCACTCTATCATTTTTAGCCATTGAAGAACCTTGGAGATAAGCAATTCCTCCAGAGATTCCTAAAAAGAGGAACGGTGAAATCACCATAAAGAAGAAACTCCACGATTTGACATGTCGAAGATAGGTTTCCTTGATTACGACCCACATATTTCTCATACTTCCACCCCTGATTCTAGTTTAAAGATTTCATCGATTGTTGGCGCTTGTTGGTCAAAGGTTGCGATATATTGCCCCTGAGTCAAGATTGGGAAAAGTTCCCTTCCAGTACTCTCATCCTCCAAGATCAATTTCCAACTGCCTTGTTTGGTCAAGCTCACCTGCTTGACATGAGGAAGGTTTTCCAATTCTTCCTTACTTCGTTCACTTGAAACAAAGAGACGTGTTTTCCCGTATTGATTGCGAACATCTTGAATCGGCCCATGCAAGACCACACGGCCATCTCGAATCATCAGAATATCATCACAAAGTTCCTCGACGTTGGTCATGACATGATCAGAGAAAATAATGGTTGCTCCGCGCTCTTTTTCCTGAAAAATGACTTGTTTGAGCAATTCTGTATTGACTGGGTCCAAACCACTGAAAGGCTCATCCAGGATAATCAAGTCTGGTTCATGAATCAGAGTAATAATGAGCTGAATTTTCTGCTGATTTCCTTTTGACAGACTCTTGATTTTATCTGTCATCTTTCCTTTCACTTCCAACCTCTTCATCCATTGAGGAAGTTTTTCCTTGACCTCCTTGGCATCCATACCTTTTAGAGTCGCCAAGTAGCGAACTTGTTCAAGGACTGTCAATTTAGGCATAAGACTGCGTTCTTCAGGTAGATAGCCAATCCGAGCATAGGTCTCCTGACGAATATTCTGACCATCCAGACTGATTTCTCCCTGATATTCTAAAAACTTCAAAATACTGTGGAAAATCGTTGTTTTCCCAGCACCATTTTTTCCGACTAGTCCCAAAATACGACCTGGTCGCGCTTGAAAGTCAATACCAAACAAAACTTGCTTGGGTCCAAAACTTTTCTCTAGATTTCTTACTTCTAGCATCTTTCACCTCCGAAATGTCTTGCACTCATTATACTCCTTTTTGATAGCCTTTACAATGATTTCTGTCCATTTTTATCATCCTCATTTTAGTAAAAAATCTTGGGGTACTTTGAGCTATGAGTACATTATACAGTAGCAAACTCCGATTTATCACCTCCGCTCCTCAACTGTCCATTTTTGATCCTGAATTGTTATTTGAAAAGAAAAATCCACCCCGAAGGATGGATTGATGCTTTAACGCACTTCTGCATTCACCTTTTCTTCAAGTGATGCTTGGATTTTTTCCATATAGCGTGCTACTTCTTCGTCTGTTAAGCTATCTTCTGGATTTTGGAAGGTCAAGCTATAAGCCATTGACTTCATACCAAGTCCCAATTTCTCACCTGAGAAGACGTCAAAGAGTTTGATATCTGTCAAACGTTTCACGCCGGCAGCTTGGATAGCATCTACAACTTCTTGGTGAGTCACTTCTGCTTTAAGAAGGAGAGCAACGTCACGGCTGACTGCTGGGAATTTCGTGATTTCCACAAATGGAGCTGCTGGCTGAAGCGCTGCTTCGATGGCTGAAAGATTAAGCTCAGCTACATACGTTTCTGGAATATCGTAAGCCTTAGCTGTAACTGGATGCACTTGACCAAGGAAACCAAGAACTTGGTCACCGAGTGAAATCACAGCTGTACGTCCTGGGTGGAGGCTAGCGATTTCAGATGTTGCTGTATAGGTCACTTCTAATCCCAAGCGAGTAAAGAGGGCTTCTAGAATTCCCTTAGCATAGAAGAAATCAACTGGCACTGCTGCTGTTTGAAAATCTTTTTCAGCAACCAATCCTGTCAAGGCAAAGGCAAAGCTATTGATCTCATTCGGAAGTTCTTCTTTTGGATTGCCTGTTTGTTCAAAGACTTTTCCAATCTCGTAAAGGGCCAAGTTTTTATTCTTACGAGCCACATTATAAGCCACCGTATCAAGGATACCTGAAATCATATTTTGACGGAGAACTGAACGATCCACGGTCATTGGCCACATGAGTTCTGTAAGGTTACTTGGTTGAGCTGTGAACTCAACTGCTTTTTCAGGCGTTGTTAGAGCGTAGGTGATAATTTCTGTCAAGCCTGCCCCTTCAGCAATCGTGCGAACTTGACGGCGAAGTTTTTGTGTCGCAGTCAATTCACCAGCTGTACCATCGTCTTTTGGAAGACTAGTTGGCAAGCGGTCATATCCGTAGATACGAGCGATTTCTTCAAAGAGGTCAGCTTCAATAGTGATATCCCAACGACGACGTGGGACGCTGACTGTAAAGCTGTCTGCATCTCCAGAAAGACCAAAACCAAGACGACGGAAGACATCTTCTACATCAGTGTATGAAAGCTCCGTACCAAGGACACGGTTGACGTCTGCAAGGGTAGAAGAAACTTCCACATCAGAAGTATCAAGCTCACCTGCTGAAACGATACCCTTACGCACTGTCGCACCTGCAAGTTCAGCAATCATGCTAGCCGCCACATCAAGGGCTTCGTTAACAGTTGCCACATTGATACCTTTTTCAAAGCGAGAAGATGACTCCGAACGAAGATTCAAGCGACCGCTAGTCTTACGAATTGATTTGCCATTGAAAACTGCTGCTTCAAGGACAACGCGACTAGATTTTTCAGAGATTTCTGTTTCTTGACCACCCATAACACCTGCAAGAGCTACTGGTTTGTCTGCGACAGTGATGACTAAGTCATTCACGTCCAAATCACGTTCTTCACCATCCAAGGTCACCAATTTTTCACCAGCACGCGCTTCACGCACACGGATGTCAGTTCCTTCAAAGGTATCCAAGTCAAAGGCATGCATGGGTTGACCAAAGTAGAGCAGGATGTAGTTGGTCACGTCCACTACGTTATTGATTGGACGGATGCCTTCGTTCATGAGGAGATTTTGCAACCATTGTGGACTTGGTGCGATGGTCACATTGTCCAAGATACGAGCCGCATAGTAAGGAGCCTTGTCTGTTTCAATGCCTACAGAAAGGGCATCTGCTGCAACTTGGTCCGTTTCTGAAAGAGTAAATTCTTTAAAATTGACTGCCTTGTCGTAGATGGCTGCCACTTCGTGAGCCACTCCACGCATAGAAAGGGCATCAGCACGGTTTGGTGTGATAGAAAGTTCAATGATTTCATCATCCAAGTCTAGGTAAGAGAAGACTTCATCCCCAGGAACTGCATCTTCTGGCAAGATTTGAATACCATCTGCAAATTCCTTTGGTACAACTGAGTCAGAAATTCCCAATTCACCAAGTGAACAGATCATTCCAAGTGACTCTAAACCACGGATTTTCCCTTTTTTGATTTTGTAGTTGTCAGCGATACGAGCTCCTGGAAGTGCCACCATGACCTTAATACCTGCACGCACATTTGGTGCCCCACAGACGATTTGACGGGCTTCTTCTTCACCAACGTTAACCTGACAAACATGGAGGTGAGTTTCTGGCACATCTTCGCAAGACAAGACCTCACCGACGACAATTTTTGAGAGACCAGCAGCTGGTGATTCGACACCCTCTACCTCGATCCCTGTAGTTGACATTTTTTCAGCCAACTCTTGTGATGGCACATCAATGTCCACCAATTCTTTTAACCATTTATAAGATACAAGCATAATTCTGATTGTAAGATCCCACCACGTGGGACCTTTTCAATTCCTTTCTTTTTCTTCGAGTCAGTCCTTACCATTCTCTATGGAGAAAAAATGACTAGGACTGTGTTTCAAGTTTCAATCTTATTTAAACTGTTCTGAGAAACGGACATCTCCTTGGTAGAATCCACGGATATCGTTTATTCCGTAACGGAGCATAGCGACACGCTCTTGACCAAGACCAAAGGCAAAGCCAGAGTAAACAGTCGCATCGATACCACTCATTTCAAGGACACGTGGGTGAACCATACCGGCACCCATGATTTCGATCCAACCTGTTTTCTTACATACGTTACAACCTTCTCCACCACACTTGAAGCAAGAAACATCCACCTCAACAGATGGCTCTGTGAATGGGAAATAAGATGGACGCAAACGAATTTGACGCTCTTCACCAAACATTTTTTGGACAATCAATTGAAGCGTTCCTTGAAGGTCTGCCATAGAGATATTTTTCCCAACAACCAAGCCTTCGATTTGGTGGAACTGGTGACTGTGGGTCGCATCATCCGTATCACGGCGGAACACACGCCCTGGTGAAATCATTTTCAAAGGACCTTTAGAGAAATCATGCGCATCCATAGCACGCGCCTGAACTGGAGACGTGTGAGTACGAAGTAAGATTTCTTCTGTAATGTAGAAAGTGTCCTGCATATCACGGGCTGGGTGGTCTTTGGGAAGGTTCATACGCTCAAAGTTATAGTAGTCTTGCTCCACTTCAAAACCATCCACGACTTGGTAACCCATACCGATAAAGATATCTTCGATTTCCTCACTCGTTTGTGTCAAAACATGACGGTGACCAGTCGCAACTGGACGACCTGGAAGTGTCACATCGATTCTCTCGCTAGCAAGTTGAGCTGCGATTTTCTTTTCTTCCAAGAGTTTAGCAGTTTCTTCAAAGGCAGCTGTCAAAACATCGCGCGCTTCATTGACATGTTTCCCGATAATTGGACGCATTTCAGCTGATACATCCTTCATCCCTTTGAGGATTTCAGTAAGCGAACCCTTTTTACCAAGGACAGAGACACGCAAGTCTTGCATCTCTTTTTCATTTTCAGCAGTAATCTGCTTCAAGCTAGCCAGCGTTTCTTCACGAAGCGCTTTTAATTGTTCTTCAATAGTTGACATAATTCCTCCATCAGTCGCTCGTAGATAAAAAGAAAACCACATGCCAAAAACCCCACTCGGAGCGTTGACACGCGGTACCATCCGTTTTCATCTGACAAGTCAGACCTTCATTTCTAAATCCATGCGCAAGTGAATTCACCCAGCTTTCATATGGAGAGCTTGCAGTCACGGCTCTCCTCCCTGATATACTTCCCTTGAGTTACTAGTCTTGCAGATTTCTATTCAATTACTACTTAGTTTATCAGATTTTTACCATTCTTGCAAGACCTATCTCACTTCTGCTTGCCTTTAAATCGCCATTGGAAGCGGAGCTTATCATAGAAGGGAAACTCGATAAACAAGACTCCCAAGCCCACACAGAGACTGGCAAGAACATCTGATGGGTAATGAACTCCCAGATAGACCCTTGATACCAGCACACTGACTAGGTAGAGAGCAAGGACGATTTGCACGATTTTTCTCCAGACTGGATTTTTAATCCGTTGACTGAGAATGACAATCAGAGATCCGATCATCAAGGTTACAGCCAGAGAATGGCCACTTGGGAAGGAAAATCCCTTCTCCTCAACCAAGTGTAAAATAGCTGGTCGTGGGCGCTGGTAGATATTTTTAAAGGTCACGATTAAAAGACCAGTCAAAGCCAAATTTCCCAGCATAAGCAGGCTTTCTATCTTCCACCGCTTACGATAAAAGACAAAGGCTGTAATGACCACCCAAGTGATAATCACTGGGATATCAATCAAGCGTGTGATAGCTCGGAAAAGAATCGTCAAGTAACCTGGTAAGTCTCCTCGAACGGCAGTCTGAATCGGTTGGTCAAAACCGACCAGCGTTTCAGGGTAAAATTTGACCATGTAGCCAAGAATAACGAAAAGTAAAAGGGCAAAACTGCCCTTCATTAAAAATGTTTGTTTATCTCTCATAATGTTTTAAGGTTGGTTTCAAGAGAACGTACAACAACCAGAATGAAACGGCAAAGATGACACCCTCAATCAAGTTGAAAGGCAATACCATGGTCATTAGGTAGTTGGAAAGTCCCAAAATTTTTCCAATATCAAAGTTAGCAAACTTAGCGTACAAAGGAACAGCATAAACATAGTTGAGAACCAACATTGCCACGGTCAAGCCGATAGTTCCAGCTAGAGATCCTAGTAGGAAACGAAGGGGTGTCCGTTCCTTTTTCCAAATCAAAGCAAATACGATGACAAAAACTCCCAAAGCCACGATATTCATCGGCAAACCAATGTAAGTATTCACTCCCTGACTGTTAAGAAGTAATTTCAAGAGTGAGCGAAGCAAGAGAACTCCTAGAGCAGCAGGCAAATCCATGACCACCAGACCCACAAGGACTGGCAAGATACTAAATTCGATCTTGAGGAAGGACGCCGCTGGTAAAAGCGGAAAGTCAAAGTACATCAGCACAAATGAGATGGCTGATAGAATTGCAATGGTCGAAAGTCGACGTGTGTTTGTCATAACAGGTTCCTCCAATTTTCTATAAAATCAGAAGAAGTTGGAAAGGATTCCTCTATCTATTCTCACTTTTTATATCCCAAAAGTTCCCTCTCACTCTATTAAAGCAAGCGGTTACAATCTGGCTATAAATCTATCAGAACAGACAAAGCCATTCTTTCGTCTTCTCCCATCCAGACTATACTGTCGGTTGTGGAATCTCACCACATCAGCTTGCGCTCGCGGACTTATTTGGCTAAAATAGCTAGTCAAATTTACCGCCGGTCGGGAATTTCACCCTGCCCTGAAGACTCTTTTATCATAACAAAAAACGCTTGCAAGCGCAAGCATTTTGTTCATTTTCATTATTTATTTCAATTTATCCACTTCATAGGTATGAACAAGCTCAAGACCTGCAAAGTTCTGCTGGCGAAGGGCTTCGTAAACAATCATGCATACTGTATTAGAGACATTGAGGCTACGGACGTGTTCATCATTCATAGGAATACGGAGAGCTTTCTCAGGATGTTCCCGCATAAAATCCTCAGGTAAGCCCTTATCTTCACGCCCAAAGAGGAAATAATGCTCCTCATCAGTCGATAAATCCACCTCAGAATACACCTTCTCAGCGAATTTTGAAATCAGATAGAGTTTTCCCTTCATCTGAGACAGGAAATCCTCTAAACTCTCGTAAAAATAAATCTCTAGCTTATCCCAATAATCTAACCCAGCTCGCTTCATCTTGCGGTCATCGATAGGAAAGCCCATAGGCTTGATGATGTGGAGGGGAGAATTGGTCGCAGCGCAAGTACGCGCGATATTGCCTGTATTTTGTGGAATTTGGGGTTCAAATAATACAATGTGATTTGTCATGACTTGCTTCCTTTCACCATTGCAAAAAAATAGCCACACTGCCCGGAGTCAAGCTCAGCAAACAGCGTGGTTAAGGCATCGTTAACTTACCTCACAACAGGTTTGAAGTAAATCAGCGAAACTACTTTCTTAGTATAACACTTTCAGAATCATTGTCAATAGAAACGACTTGATTTTTTCAATTTTTTCAAGCTATTTCCAAGGGTTGTAAAATCGTCCCTGATTCTGCAAGATGAGTAGTAAACTAGCTACTAAAAACAAGGTTGCCAAGAGCAAGGTAATATAATCTCCTTTTTTCAAGACCTGATAACTATACCAAGTCCGCTTTTTCTCTTTCCCAAAACGGCGAAGCTCCATGGCAGTCGCGATGGTATCAATGCGTTCTAACGAGCTAAAAATCAAGGGAGTGATAATGCGCAGATTGCCTTTGATTCGTTGCATAAGAGAAGCTTTCTTGGACAATTCCATCCCACGCGCTTCCTGAGACATCTTGATGGTAAAGAATTCTTCCTGCAAATCTGGAATATAGCGCAAAGTCAGACTGACAGAATAGGCAATCTTATAAGGCACGCCAATTTGATTTAAACTGGATGCAAACTGACTAGGATGAGTTGTCATCAAAAAGATAATAGCCAGAGGAATGGTGCAAAGATACTTAATGGCCAGATTTAGCAGATAAAAGAGCTCTTGACTAGTCAAAGTGTAGGCACCGATTCCCTGCCAAATCACACTTCTCTCTCCGTAAAGCCCAACCCCATACTCGGGAGAAAAGAGATAGACCATCAAGACGTTTAAAACGGCAAATACCGTCGCAAAAACGGCTACAAAGGAAACATCTTTAAAGCGGATTTCTGACAAATAGAGGAGAAAGACCGAAAAGATGGCAATCAGAACAAGCAGTCTGGTATCATAGCTAATCATGGCAGCCAATGACACGAGAATGAAAAAGAGGAGTTTACCAGCTCCTGACAAGCGATGAATCACAGTATCTCTATGCTGGTAACCGATTAATTTAGCTTGCATCCTTCTCTCCTTTCTTTGTAAAATGCCGTTAAAGCAAGTGGATCAACGTCGAGCTTCTTAGCCAAGTTAAAGATAGAAGTTTCTTTTAGATTGGCTTTTACTAACAGCTTAGGATTGCTCAACAGACTAGCTGGATCGGTATCGGCAAGCAGTTTCCCATCCACCATGACAAGGGCCCGATCTGAATAATCCAGCATCAATTGCATATCATGGGTAATCATGACAATCGTATGCCCTTTTTGATGCAGTTCTTCGAGAAATTCCATAATCTCAGTATAGTTCTTCTGGTCTTGACCTGCAGTCGGTTCATCTAAGAGGATAATTTCAGCTCCTAAAACCAAAATCGATGCAATGGTGACACGTTTCTTCTGTCCAAATGATAGGGCAGAAATAGGCCAATTACGGAATTCATAGAGACCACAAATTTTCAAGGTTTCATAGACTCTTGTTTCAATTTCCCTCTCATCCACACCTCGCAAACGAAGCCCTAGAGCCACCTCATCAAAAATCATATTGGTTGAAATCATTTGATTGGGATTTTGCAGCACATAGCCTACTCGTTCTGCCCGCTCTGCAACAGAATCTCCTTTGATATCCTGTCCTTCCCAAAGATAGCGGCCTTCCGTCTGAATAAAGCTACTTAAGGCCTTGGCTAGGGTTGATTTCCCTGCTCCATTTTTTCCGACAATGGCTATCTTTTCACCCTTTTTAATATCCAGATAAATGGATTTTAAAATTGGTCTATCATCATAAGAAAAAGACACATCCTCTAATCTAAAGAGTGACTGCAATTCTTGGGTTTCTTTTGCCAGCTCCGTCTGTAACTGAACCTGGCCTTTTGAGATAGACAAGTTATCCAGATTTACTAATTGTGCTTCCTTGACTAAATCCACACCCAATTGACGAAGAGTAGTTAGATAAAGGGGTTCTCGAATTCCATTTTGAGTCAACAGATCAGTCGCCAGTAGCTGGTCAGGGCTCCCATTAAAGAGGATACGACCATCGTTTATCAAGACAATCCGATCCACAGAGCGATGCAGAACATCCTCCAAACGGTGCTCAATAATAAGGGTCGTCGTCCCCTCCTCCTTATGAATCTGGTCAATCAACTCGATAATATCTTGACCTGACTTGGGATCTAGATTGGCGAGTGGTTCATCAAACAAAAGAATCGGACTCTCATCAATCAAGACACCAGCTAGACTAACTCGCTGCTTTTGTCCACCAGACAAATCCTGAGGACGATGATTCAGCAAAGAAAGAAGGTCCAGCTTTTCAGCCCATTTATGAACACGACTTTTCATCTCTTCTAAAGCTGTCACATCATTTTCCAGAGCAAAAGCCAAATCCTCTGCTACGGATAAACCGATAAACTGCCCATCTGTATCCTGCAAAACTGTGCTGACCAGATGAGATTTATCATAGATGCTCATATCAAAGGCTACTTGCCCCTTGATCAAAAATTCTCCAGACTTCTGCCCCTTGTAAATATTGGGAATAATCCCATTCAAACACTGACCCAAGGTAGACTTACCTGACCCAGATGGACCAATAATTAAGACTTTCTCTCCCTTGTAAATGGTCAAATTCACCCCTTGCAAGGTAGGTTCTTGTTGCGTTTCATACTGGAAAGAGAAATCCTTCCACTCAATTATAGCTTCTTTCATCTTACTCTCTTCATTTGCTTCTTAGACTTCTATTTTATCATAAATCGAACCCTTCTTGCAGTCTCTTCTCTTAAAATCTTAGCGCCAAAAAGATTCCTAGCCTAGCTAGCTTGCTTGACTAGTCTATAAGTAGTGAAAAAGACCGGTTGCCCAGCCTTTTCCCTTATGTTAATCCTTTTTCAAACTTCCTGAACGAGTCTGCGTACGTGAATAAGCTATCAAAAGAAGAGTTCCTGCAATAGCAATAGTCACAGCGTTAGCAATACCTGCAACAATCCCTTGAGCAAATACTTTTTCTGCCGCTTCTTGATAAATCACAACATCTCCAAGTGGTGCCAAGACTCCCCAAACAAGAGCATTTGCAACAATCTGAATGAGGTTAAAGAAGACAATATCTTTCAACCCAAAAATACCCTGTGTTACTCGAATGTATTTTCTAAAGAGACCCACAGCTAGACCAAAGAGACCGCTAGCAATAATCCAAGTCCACCACAGACCATAGCCAGCAAGAGAGTCCTTCACCGCATGCCCGATTAAACCAACAAGTAGACCAACTAGAGGGCCAAAAATGATAGATAAGAGGCTCTGTACCGCATACTGAAGCTGGATGCTTGTATTTGGAACAGGGGTCGGAATGCTGATCATCCCGATGACAACAAAGAGGGCAGCTCCAACACCGATAGCAACAACTTGTTTAATTGATTGATTTTTCATCTATATTCTCCTATTTTATGATTCTATTTTCTTTATTTCAATGGTCCAAGATGAACCGACACCCACATTATAGGCCTTGGCAAAGGAACCTTGATTGATAGCCAAACCTAAACGATAGAGAGAGTTGATGTAAAGGATGGGTTGCCCAATTCTCACATCTGCAAATGATTTGCCATAGACAACCTGATTTTGATAGACCAGCATATCTGCATGATAGATAGTCACTTCAAAACGATCACCGAATTCTGGTTCCAGCTTGTAAAATTCTTCTCGCGTGATAGAGGTCCAAAGCGAACCGAAACGCACATCCAGAATGTCGATTGCTCCCTTGACCAAATGATCCTCAATGATTGTCTCTACGACTGGAAGCTCTACAATCTGGTCCACACTGAGTTCTGGCCCCACTTCCTCAAAAGTAATGTGACCACTGGCTAGTTTAGCACCAGTATAGGCATAAACATCACGACCGTGGAAGGTATAAGAATGCTCTGTATTTTGACGTCTATTGGCTACTTCAGAAATCTCACGAATAGCTACAATGCCAACGTGTTTTTTGATAAAAGAAAGCGTCCCATTGTCTGGCGTGACAATGTATTGATTTTTTGCAGTCTTGGCAACCACGCTCTTACGTTTCGAACCGACACCTGGATCGACAACCGATACAAAAGTCGTTCCCTCAGGCCAGTAATCCACCGTCTGAAAGAGACGATAGCTCCCCTCAAAAATATTATAAGGCGTGATATCGTGCGTCAAGTGATGGATTTTTAAGGTTGGGGACTCTTCTAAAGCCACTCCAATCATAGCCGATACCGCACCATCAACCAGACCAAAGTCTGATTGTAATACCAGTAAATTATTATTCATTTTGTCTCCTTGTATACCCTTTATCATACCATATTTCAGAGAAAGGTGCTAATAGCTATTTTAAATGATTGGGATATAGTTTTACCTTATAACAAAATTCCATTAAAAGCTCTGGTTATTAGCTAGTAGGTGCATTTTTTCTTGAAAAAGGGTATGATAGTTACATCATGAAAAAGTAGGTTTTATTATGAAAATTATCCTTGTCGGAGGGGGAAAAGTTGGTTTTGCCCTCTGTCGCTCCTTGGTTGCAGAAAAGCATGATGTTTTGCTGATTGAGCAAGACGAAGCTGTTCTCAATCATATTGTTAATCGCTTTGATATCATGGGTATCCTTGGTAACGGGGCCGATTTCACCATCCTTGAGCAAGCCAGTGTTCAGGATTGTGATATCTTTATCGCCTTGACTGAATACGATGAAGTGAACATGATTGCAGCAGTTCTAGCCAAAAAAATGGGAGCTAAAGAAACCATCGTTCGGGTGCGCAATCCTGAATATTCTAACTCTTATTTCAAGGAAAAGAATATTCTCGGTTTTTCTCTTATCGTTAACCCTGAACTCTTAGCTGCCCGCGCTATCGCCAATATCATTGACTTCCCCAACGCCCTATCTGTCGAACGCTTTGCTGGTGGACGCGTTAGCCTGATGGAATTTGTCGTCAAATCAACTAGCAGTCTTTGCCAAATGCCCATTTCTGATTTTCGGAAAAAATTTGGCAATGTCATTGTCTGCGCTATAGAAAGGGATCATCAAATTATCATCCCAAGTGGTGACATGACCATACAGGATAAAGATAGAATCTTTGTCACTGGTAACCGTGTTGATATGATGCTCTTCCATAATTATTTCAAGTCTCGTGCTGTGAAAAGCCTTCTCATCGTTGGAGCAGGTAGAATTGCCTATTATCTACTAGGTATCCTCAAAGACAGTCGTATTGATACCAAAGTCATCGAGATTAATCCTGAAAGGGCACGTTTCTTTAGCGAGAAATTCCCTAATCTCTATATTGTCCAAGGAGATGGTACCGCAAAAGATATCTTACTAGAAGAAAGTGCTCAAAACTATGATGCAGTAGCAACCCTAACAGGAGTTGACGAAGAGAATATTATTACTTCTATGTTCCTGGATAGTGTCGGGGTGCAAAAAAATATTAGCAAGGTTAACAGAACTAGTCTCCTTGAAATTATTCATGCGCCTGATTTCTCAAGCATTATCACTCCGAAAATCATCGCTGTAGATACAATCATGCACTTTATTCGTGGTCGTGTTAATGCTCAGTATTCAGACCTTCAAGCCATGCACCATCTAGCCAATGGTCAAATCGAAACCCTACAATTCCATATCAAGGAAGCCAATAAAATGACTGCCAAACCTCTTTCTCAACTGAAACTAAAAAAAGGAGTTCTTATTGCAGCCATCATTCGAAAAGGCAAAACGATTTTCCCTACTGGAGAGGATATGCTTGAAGTCGGTGACAAACTTCTAGTAACGACCTTATTGCCGAATATCACTAAGATTTATGACTTAATCGCGAGGTAAGAGATGAATAAAAGTATGATTCGTTATCTCCTTTCAAAGTTACTTTTGATTGAAGCTGTTCTTCTTTTGGTTCCTGTGTCTGTCGCTGTCTATTACCATGAATCTAGCCAAGTCTTTACAGCCCTCTTTTCGACAATAGGTATTCTAGTATTACTGGGCGGTTCAGGGAGTTTGCAAAAACCAAAAAATCAACGGATTTATGCCAAGGAGGGAATCTTGATCGTTGCCCTCTGTTGGATCCTCTGGTCTTTCTTTGGCGGTCTCCCCTTTGTCTTTGCTGGGCAAATTCCCAGCGTTATCGATGCCTTTTTTGAGATTAGTTCTGGCTTTACAACTACTGGAGCAACTATTCTGAACGATGTTTCGGTCCTCAGCCGTTCCCTCCTCTTCTGGCGAAGTTTTACCCACTTGATCGGAGGAATGGGAGTACTTGTTTTTGCACTTGCTATTATGGATAATGCCAAGAATAGCCACCTAGAGGTGATGAAAGCTGAGGTTCCTGGCCCTGTTTTTGGTAAGGTTGTATCCAAGCTCAAAAATACTGCCCAGATTCTCTATCTCCTTTATCTAGCTCTCTTTTCCCTCTTTGTCATTATCTATTATCTAGCTGGCATGCCCCTATTTGATAGTTTTGTCATCGCTATGGGGACAGCAGGTACAGGAGGTTTTACAGTCTATAACGATGGAATTGCTCACTATGGCAGCTCACTAATTACCTATCTGGTTAGTATCGGAGTTCTGGTTTTTGGGGTAAATTTCAACCTCTACTACTACCTCATGCTCCGTCGCGTCAAAGCCTTCTTAGGAGATGAAGAACTTCGGGCTTACTTGGTCATCGTACTGGTTTCTACAGGCTTGATTAGTCTTAATACCCTCTATCTCTATCCAGGATTTTCTAAGAGCTTTGAAATGGCCTTCTTCCAGGTTTCCAACATCATTACAACAACTGGTTTTGGATATGGAGACATTACCAACTGGCCCCTCTTCTCCCAGTTTATCCTTCTCTTCCTCATGGGAATCGGTGGTTCTGCTGGTTCAACCGCAGGTGGACTCAAGGTTATTCGAGGCCTCATCCTTTCAAAAATTGCCAAAAACCAGATTTTGTCAATCCTATCCCCCCACCGTGTTTTGACCCTCCATGTTAATAAAACAGTGATTGATAAGGATACCCAGCATAAGATTCTCAAATACTTTGTCATCTATGCTATGATTTTGCTAGCACTTATCTTTATTGTCAGCCTAGATAGCAATGATTTTCTAGTTGTGACCAGCGCTGTCTTCAGCTGTTTCAATAATATCGGGCCTATTCTAGGAACAACTTCTAGCTTCTCAATCTTTAGTCCTATCTCAAAAATTCTCCTCTCCTTTGCAATGATTGCAGGACGTTTGGAGATTTATCCAATCCTACTTCTCTTTATGAAGAGGACTTGGTCTAAGAGATAAAATACAACCACACCTTGTGTCTTACAAAGTGTGGTGTTTTTATACTATTCAAACCACGTCAACGTCACCTTGCCGTACTCATGTACAGCCTGCGGCTAGCTTCCTAGTTTGCTCTTTGATTTTCATTGAGTATCAAATACCTCCCGCAACTCAACAAGTATCTTTGAATCCCGGTCAGATATTTCAGTGCCTGACTTAAGGAATGTAATAATCCAAAAAACAACCCTCAGTCGACTGACCGAGGGTTACTTATTTCATTATTCAAGAACTTGATTAGCTCAATGCATCCAAGGCATCATCCATTGAAAGAACTTCGTGGAAGACACGTTGTGTCAATTCAGTTTTTTGTTCTGGAGTGAGGTATTTAGTGTTTACACAGTATCCAGAGATACGTACGATAACATCTTCACCAGACATGATCTTTTCGTAAACATCGTTCAAGTCCATAACGTTCAAGTTAACGTGTTGTCCACCGTTTTCGAAGTAACCATCAAGGATTGTTACCAAGTTATCAACTTGTTCGTCACGAGTCTTACCAAGAG
Organism: Streptococcus pseudopneumoniae; assembly: GCF_001074825.1. Taxonomy (GTDB): domain Bacteria; phylum Bacillota; class Bacilli; order Lactobacillales; family Streptococcaceae; genus Streptococcus; species Streptococcus pseudopneumoniae_C. The sequence continues at coordinate 18,512 of NZ_JUPG01000047.1, read as the reverse complement.
CGCGAGGTGAAACTTGAGTTGTCAATGAGATACCGTCAGCTGCATAACTAAAGTCAAGGCTAGAAAGTGAGTTCAAGTTTTGCAACCATCCACCTTTAGCTTTGTTAGATGGGTTAGCACCTGGTGAGAAGAATTCAAGTTTAGACAAGTTCACAGAACCATCTTCGTTGAGGTATACACCTTTGTGAACTGGTGAGTTACCAGTTTGTTTAGAGTAAGCAACGTTAGATGTGATAGTCAAAAGTGAAACTGTAGCTTCTGCGTCTTTGTAAAGTTTATGGCTACGTAGACGAGTAGTGTAAGCTTCGATCAACCATTCTGCCAATTCGTTTGAACGTGGGTCATCTTCACCCCAACGTGGGTATTCACCGATTGTTTCGTAATCGTAGATGTAGCCATTTTCGTCACGGATTGGTTTAACTGTAGCGTATTTGATAGCTGACAATGTATCAACAGTGTTAGCAAATCCACAGATACCGAATCCCATGTTCGCACGTTGTTTAGTTGGCAAGAAGGCCATTTGAACAGCTTCGTAGTTGTACTTATCAGTCATGTAGTGGATGATGTTCAAAGCATCTACGTAAGTGTCAGTCAACCAGTCAAGAGATTTTTCAAAGTTAGCTTTAACTGATTCGAATTCAAGAACTTCGTCACGGATTGGTTCGATGTCAAATACTTTGTAGTCTTTGTGTACATCGTCGTAACCACCGTTCAAACCAGTAAGAAGGGCTTTCAATACGTTTACACGCGCACCGAAGTACTGGATGTTGTGGCGTTGTTCTTCATTTTCTGGGTCAAGTGGAGACACACAGCATGAGATACAGCTCATTTCACCATATCCGTCTTTAGCCATTGTTGTTACACCTTCATATTGGATTGAAGAGTGTTTGTGGCTCATGTGCATACAGTAGCGACGGAAGTTGTATGGCAATTTATCAGTCCAAAGAACTGTCAAGTTTGGTTCAGGAGAGTTACCGATATTGTCAAGAGTGTTCAAGAAACGGTAGTCCATCTTAGTAACACGGTGACGACCATCGTTACCCATACCAGCCATAGAAGTTGTGATGAATGTTGGATCACCTGAGTACAATTGGTCATAAGCTTTAGTACGAGCAAATTTAACTGTACGAAGTTTCATAACGAAATCATCAACGAATTCTTGGATTTCTGATTCAATAAATGTACCACGAGCAAGGTCACGTTCTGCAAAGATGTCCAATACGATTGGTACACGTCCTAGAGATGTAGCAGCACCGTTAATAACACGGCAGACAGACATGAAGGCGATGTTAACCCATTGGATTGCTTCTTTAACGTTCATCGCTGGTTTGCGAACGTCAACTCCGTAAAGGTCACCTAAGCGAACAACTTGTTGCAATGCTTGGTATTGAAGATTGATTTCTTCACGAAGACGGATTGTTTCTTCATCGATTTCTTCAATTGCATTCCAATCGTTTACTTTTTCTTGCATCAAGTAGTCTGCACCGTAAAGAGCAAGACGTGCGTAAACACCGATGATACGTCCGCGTGAGTATGCATCTGGAAGACCAGTTACAGTGTGTGCGTGACGAGCGCGACGGATATTTGAAGTGTAGGCACGGAAGATACCGTCGTTAACTGTTGTTACGTATTTAGTAAAGATTTCGTGAACAGCTGGGTCTGGTTCGTATCCATTTTCTTTCAAAGTAGTTTCAGCCATACGGATACCACCTTTTGGCATGAAGTTCAATTTGAAGAGTTCGTCATTTTGGATACCAAAGATAACTTCGTTTTCTTTATCGATAAATCCAGCAGGGATATCAGCGATAGATGTTGGACGAGTGTCCATTGGGAAACGAGTTTCTTCGTAGTGAGCCTTAGTTTCTTCTACAATTTTTTTGATGTGAAGTGAACGTTCTGTTGGTCCAGCAAGGAAGCTTTCGTCTCCATCGTAAGGTGTGTAGTTAGCTTGTACAAAGCGTGATACACTTGCTTTTTCTTTCCAATCTACGCCTTTGAAGCCTTCCCAAGCTTTGTCAAAAATATCTTGTGCTTCAACAACTGTCTTAACAACCATGTTAATGTCCTCTTTTTTCTTTCTAGTAACAACTATCTGTTACATTCATGAGACAAGTATACCACACAGTAATCGTTTTCAACAAGTGGAAAACCCCTATTTTTACACTTTCTTTTCTAAAACAGTCTATATTTCATTCCAAACTGTATTATATTTTTGAAAAAACAAAGTCCTTTTTTCTTTTTTTCAGAAAAAAGGGTATAATATAAGAAAATAAGCAGTAAAAAGAGGCTAGGCATGTTGATTTTTCCCTTGTTAAATGATTTGTCAAGAAAAATCATCCATATTGACATGGATGCCTTTTTTGCTGCGGTAGAAATCAGAGACAATCCTAAACTCAGAGGAAAACCTGTCATTATCGGCAGCGACCCTCGGCAAACAGGTGGGCGGGGAGTCGTTTCTACTTGTAGCTATGAGGCGCGAGCTTTTGGTGTCCATTCTGCTATGAGTTCCAAGGAAGCTTATGAACGATGTCCCCAGGCCGTCTTTATCTCAGGAAATTATGAAAAATATGAAGCCGTGGGACTCCAAGTTCGAGCTATCTTTAAGCGTTATACAGATTTGATTGAACCCATGAGCATTGACGAAGCCTATTTGGATGTGACAGAAAACAAACTTGGTATCAAGTCAGCGGTCAAAATTGCTCGCCTCATTCAAGAGGATATCTGGCAAGAACTCCATCTGACTGCTTCTGCTGGCGTTTCCTACAACAAATTCTTAGCTAAAATGGCCAGCGATTATCAAAAGCCACATGGTTTGACAGTGATTCTACCTGAACAAGCTGAGGATTTTCTCAAACAAATGGATATTTCCAAGTTTCATGGAGTAGGAAAAAAGACGGTGGAAAGACTTCATCAAATGGGAGTTTTTACCGGTGCTGATCTACTTGAAATCCCTGAAGTGACCCTAATAGACCGTTTTGGCAGACTGGGCTATGACCTCTATCGAAAGGCTCGTGGTATTCACAATTCCCAGGTCAAATCCAATCGCATCCGTAAATCAATCGGCAAGGAAAAAACCTATGGAAAGATTCTCCGTGCCGAGGAAGATATCAAAAAAGAGCTGACTCTTCTATCAGAAAGAGTCGCTCTCAATCTCAGTCAACAAGAAAAAGCTGGAAAAATTGTCATTTTAAAAATCCGCTACGAGGACTTTTCAACTCTTACTAAACGAAAAAGTCTGATTCAAAAAACACAGGATGCTAGCCAGATAAGCCAAATAGCCCTGCAACTCTATGAAGAATTAAACGAGAAAGAAAGAGGTGTCCGCCTGTTGGGGATTACCGTGACTGGATTTTAATACTCTTCGAAAATATCTTCAAACCACGTCAGCGTCGCCTTACCGTAGGTATATGTTACTGACTCTGTCAGTCTTATTTACAACCTCAAAGCAGTGCTTTGAGCAGCCTGCGGCTAGCTTCCTAGTTTGCTTTTTAATTTTCATGGAGTATAAAACCTTGAAGAGCTGACCCTTCAAGGTTTTTCTTATACAAATAAACGAACAAAGCTGTAAAGTAGCAAGACACCACCAAGCACGATGCGGTATTTACCAAAAAGAGTAAAGTCGTGTTTTTTCACATAACTGGTCAAGAAACGAATAGCGACCATGCTGACTGCAAAGGCGACTCCCATCGCAACCAAGAGCAAGAACAATTGCCCAAAGCTCAAGAGTTGTCCTGCTTTCACAAATTTGAAAATCTTTAAGGCACTAGCTCCAAACATAACAGGAATTCCAAGATAGAAGGTAAATTCTGTCACAACAGAACGACTGGTTCCATTCAATAAACCACCGACGATTGTGGCCCCAGAACGGCTAGTTCCTGGCAAAAGGGCAAGAACTTGGAAGAGTCCGATATAGAAAGCTGTCGTATAAGGAAGCTTGTCCAACTCTGTCACACTTGGCTCGATAGCACGCGCTTTATTGCGCTTTTCCAAATAGATAAAGGCAATCCCATAGATAATCAACATAAGAGCAACTGAAACCATATTATGGAAGTGGGTATCAAACCAATCATCAAACTTAAAGACGGCAAGTAAAGGCAAAGTAGCAACTAAGACCTTCAACCACAGTCTCCAAGTCTTACGAACTTCCTGCTTGTCCTTAGTCGGTTTGAAAGGATTGAGCTTGTTAAAGTAAATAACCATGACCGCCAAAATCGCTCCAAGCTGAATTACAACATTAAACATGGACACAAAGGCTTCATTTTGATTTTGATATTGGATAAATTCCTCTGCTAAAATCAAGTGACCTGTACTGGAAATCGGCAACCATTCTGTAATTCCTTCAACAATCCCGAAGAAGATAGATTTTAAAATTTCAATAAGATACATAGATTACTCCTTTTTTCTATCTTCCATTATAGCATACTTTTTCAGTCTATGACAGCTCTCTTTAAAAGGCTCCGATACTGCCACCGCCTCCGCCTCCAGAGAAGCCACCGCCAGAACTTCCGCTTCCAGAAGATACCGAGTAGGTACTTGCTGTATTTGCGACACTGGCATAATGGCTCATTTGCGCGCTTGAATGATAAAACATACTGTGCCAGCCATAAGCTACATAGAGATTGATATCTGGATTTTCCACTTGGATATGATGAACCTTCATCAAATGACTAACCTTATCCGCATAGCCAAATAAGGTTGCATAGACCAAGAGGCGATTCCAGACCACAATACTTTCCAATTCAGCCTGATCCAGTCGTGCAATCTCACGCAACATATTTTCAAAACTGGTCCAGAGATAGTAGACCTCAGCTCCCGCTTCATTTAGAACACCATCACGATTATCTAGTCGAAGTTTCCAATAATAGAAAACAGCCAAAACCAAACCTAGAAAACCAAGTATTGGCAAGGGGAGGTAAAGATAGCCATGAACATCTAAACTGTACAAGAACAAACCAAATCCGATAAATAAGGGCAAGATAGTGGAAATACCCATACCCACCTGCAAGGCCTTTTCTCCACCAGTCAAGGAACGATAATAATCTGGGAGGCCCCAGAAGGAAACTCGATTTCTCACTCCTTCTTGCATCTCGTTCAATACTTCTTCAAAAGACGATTTGAGCTGACGCCCCTTTGCTTGAATCCGTTTTTCATCAGAGACTTTTGCTCTACGATAAAGACTATCAGATACCTTATAATCTGCAAACAAATTGGAAAGAGTTTCTTCTTTTTTGCCTGAAAAAGCCAGATTTAGACAGTCTATCTCAAAGCTTGACAAACCATCTTCTCTTACCAGCCTCAAGCCAACTGCATCTCCTTCTGAAATGATAGAGACATTCCCACGGTCTATCACATCTAACAAAGTAGCTTGAATGAGTTGATCAAAGGTGAATTTGCCAGCCCCCTTGACTAAGGGACTCACTTCCTCCAAGGAGGTCGAGTAGACAGCCTCTGATAAAACCATAGGCTCTAATTCCATTGGTGGCTCATAGAGACGATGATTTTTGGCATATTTGACTGAAGGAGTGGTCTTTCTTCTATAGATAAAATAGAAGAAAGCACTCAATAACAAAGAGATGGAAAGTATCGAAGGAAAGACCCAAGTGACGAGTTGTTTACTCTGATCTTTTTCTCTAACAATCGAGTCTTCTATCTTATTAAACTCCTCTAAACGATTCCCTTTCAAGCCCTGATTCCTAGCGCTAGCAAAAGCACTTCGAGGCCAGTAGGCATGCAATTCAACTCCACGCTTAGGAGGAAGATTGTCTAAACGAATAGTATAATCAAAGTTACTCTTTTCAATCGTTCCTTCTTTAAAGAGTTTCCCTGTATGGAAGTAGAGTTTTTCAGCCCCCTTGTCTCCCCTTACACGAAACTCAAACTTTCCAATAGCCCCTGAACTATCTGTCAGAGGTTGCCAATTTAATTCAGCGATATCATCATAAAGAAAAAGCAAGTTCTTTAAGTTCCAGACAAGGTCAACTTCAACTGTGTCACCCTCCTGACCTGGATTATAGACTTTGACAGTATAACCATCTGTTCCTTCTATCACTTCGCTAGTAACGTCTGCTAGTTCTGCACCATTTTTCGAGGCCTGAACCTTTGGATGAGGGTCTATATCAAATCCTCTAGGCATCTTGCCAGCACGTCCAAGTCCCACGATTTGGCCCTTAAAGTCCTCCTCAAATTGGTAAACTATCTTTTGTCTAAATTCTGCCGTATTGTCTGCATGAATATACAAATCACCTTGATAAGAGTTTATCTTAAAATCAATGGCAAAAACAGAAAGTGGCAGAAGGCAAAACAAGCCTAACACTAGTAAGAAAAAAGTTTTTTTCATCAAACAAGCCCCCTTTTTATCTTTGCTATCATTATATCATTTTTTCTCAAGTAAGGGCTTACCTGTATTGAAAAATAGAGTTTTTTTCGATAAAATAGGAGACAGTTATTTTTTAATAGATTAGAAATAGGAGAAATCATGAGAAAAATATACTTATCTATTTTCACAAGTCTCTTGCTGATGCTAGGACTTGTCAATGTTGCTCAAGCTGATGAATATTTACGCATCGGGATGGAAGCAGCATATGCTCCCTTTAACTGGACTCAGGATGATGATAGCAATGGAGCTGTCAAAATCGATGGAACCAACCAGTACGCCAATGGATACGATGTCCAAATTGCCAAGAAAATTGCTAAGGACTTAGGCAAAGAGCCTTTGGTTGTTAAAACCAAGTGGGAAGGTCTAGTCCCTGCCCTTACTTCTGGTAAAATTGACATGATTATCGCAGGTATGAGTCCTACTGCCGAACGCAAACAAGAAATCGCCTTTTCAAGCAGTTACTACACTAGCGAACCAGTTTTGCTTGTCAAAAAAGATTCTGCCTACGCAAATGCTAAGTCTTTGGATGACTTTACTGGTGCGAAAATCACTTCTCAACAAGGTGTTTACCTTTATGACTTGATTTCACAAATCTCAGGCGCTAAAAAAGAAACTGCCATGGGAGACTTCGCTCAAATGCGCCAAGCACTTGAGGCTGGTGTTATCGATGCTTATGTTTCTGAACGCCCTGAAGCACTGACTGCTGAAGCTGCTAACTCTAAGTTCAAGATGGTCCAAGTGGAACCAGGTTTCAAAACTGGAGAAGAAGATACGGCTATCGCGATCGGGCTTCGTAAAGATGATAATCGTATTAGCCAAATCAATGCCAGCATTGAAACCATTTCAAAAGACGACCAAGTTGCCTTGATGGATCGTATGATCAAGGAACAACCTGCCGAAGCAACAACAACTGAGGAGACTAGCAGTAGTTTCTTTAGCCAAGTCGCTAAAATTCTTTCTGAGAACTGGCAACAACTCTTGCGTGGTGCTGGTGTCACTCTTTTAATCTCTATCGTCGGAACCATCATAGGTCTCATTATCGGTCTTGCCATTGGTGTTTTCCGTACTGCTCCTCTCTCTGAGAATAAAGCCATTTATGGATTACAAAAACTAATCGGCTGGATCCTCAATGTCTACATTGAAATTTTCCGTGGTACTCCAATGATCGTTCAATCGATGGTTATCTACTATGGAACTGCCCAAGCTTTCGGTATCAACCTTGACCGTACACTGGCCGCTATCTTCATCGTTTCAATCAACACTGGTGCCTACATGACTGAAATCGTCCGTGGTGGTATCCTAGCAGTTGATAAGGGACAATTTGAAGCAGCGACTGCTCTTGGTATGACCCATAACCAAACCATGCGTAAGATTGTGCTACCTCAGGTTGTCCGCAATATCCTACCAGCAACTGGTAATGAGTTTGTCATCAATATCAAAGATACATCTGTATTGAACGTTATCTCTGTTGTTGAACTTTATTTCTCAGGAAATACCGTGGCAACTCAAACCTATCAATACTTCCAGACATTTACAATCATCGCCGTGATTTACTTTGTCCTCACCTTTACCGTAACACGTATCCTACGCTTCATCGAACGCCGAATGGATATGGATACCTATACTACAGGTGCTAATCAAATGCAAACGGAGGATTTGAAATAATGACACAAGCAATCCTTGAAATTAAACACCTCAAAAAATCCTATGGACAAAACGAAGTGCTAAAAGACATTTCTCTCACTGTCCACAAGGGAGAAGTTATCTCTATCATCGGAAGCTCTGGAAGCGGAAAATCGACCTTCCTCCGCTCCATTAACCTACTTGAAACGCCAACTGATGGACAAATCCTTTATCATGGGCAAAACGTCCTCGAAAAAGGTTATGACCTCACACAATACCGTGAAAAGTTGGGAATGGTGTTCCAATCCTTTAATCTCTTTGAAAATCTCAACGTTCTTGAAAATACAATCGTCGCTCAGACAACTGTCCTTAAACGTGAACGTACAGAAGCTGAAAAGATTGCCAAAGAAAACCTAGAAAAGGTCGGTATGGGGGAACACTACTGGCAAGCGAAACCAAAACAACTCTCAGGTGGTCAAAAACAACGTGTGGCCATTGCTCGTGCCCTTTCAATGAATCCTGATGCTATTCTCTTTGATGAACCAACATCAGCTCTCGATCCAGAAATGGTTGGAGAAGTACTTAAAATCATGCAGGAACTTGCCCAAGAAGGCTTGACTATGATTGTCGTAACCCACGAAATGGAATTCGCCCGTGATGTCTCCCACCGTGTGATCTTTATGGATAAGGGAGTAATCGCTGAAGAAGGCAAACCAGAAGATCTCTTCACCAATCCTAAAGAAGACCGTACAAAAGAATTCCTTCAACGCTATCTCAAATAAAAAGAAAAGGCCGCACCAACCGTGCAGTCTTTTTGTTTGGTCAAAATGAAAAGGCAGACCCTATTTAAGAATCCGCCGTCATCCAAAGATTAATCTTCAAATTTTTCATGATTTTTGTCATAGAAATCAATTAAACCTAGAGCTGTTTCAAATGAAATATTTTTTACTTTCGCACGACCCTGCGCTAGAGCAATGATAGACATCTCACGCGCATTCGTTTCCTTAGAGATACGGTAGCCTGTGATTTTCTTATCACGAACCCAGCCAACAACTGATTCTACTTTTTCAAAGTTTGACTTAGCCATGTTCTTCTCCTATTTTCTTCTTTACGATATATTATTCTATACGTTTTTATGTCTTTTGTCAATAAAAAAACATATATTCAATAAAACAAATGATTTAGTTTTTTCTTACTTCTTTTTTAAAGTCGATAATATATATAGGTTTTTAGTTGCTATAACCCATTAGTACGCACCCTAAAAATAATTGAATTATTAAACTTATAATTCGCAAAAATATTCATCAAGAAAAAATACCAGTTTCTCAATAGGATAAACAGGAGTCATATTCTATATCTTCATTTTAATCTATAAGTTTGTCAAAGAGAATCTTCCTTTTCTGACTATCTCATATCTATTTTATCCTTTCTATTTCCTTTGGTTCCCTTCCTGTTACTATTTAACTTTTTTAACCGGTACAATTGACTTATCTCATCAAATTTTGCATATTCTTATAACACACCGCTATTACAATCAGCATTTAGAATAACACTTCCTAGTATTCCAAATGTTCTACTCGCCTCATATTACTGCTATCATATACTATATTCAATCAACTCACCAAATCTACCTTATAAGCATTGATTATTTTTTCTAATTCCTATTATATTTAATCAAACTTAAAATTATATATATAAAATATGGTATTCTAAAAAATAGCCCTATGTATAACAAGTCATTCTTCTTTATTATTATAAACTGAAATAAAAAATAATAGGTACTATAGTGAGTTATAGTAGAAGTAGTACGATAGTTTTCCTAAGTCCATAGGAATCGCCCCCTTTCTTCACCCTCATTATAGCACCTATACATCAGTTGTGCAAATAATATGATATTTTTTTATTAATCCTCAGACAAGCATATTATAGAGCGTTTCATTACCATTTAAATTAATATAAGCTGGATCAAAACCTTCCATCCGACGAATCAATCCTGCATAATCATGCTTATCTGCTAAAGCGATCCCGATCAATACAGGTCCTGTCCCCTTACTAGCTCGTTTGATATACTCAAAACGTGTGATATCATCGTTTGGCCCCAAGATATCATTTACAAATTCACGTAATGCTCCTGGACGCTGTGGAAAATTAACCACAAAGTAATGCTTGATCCCATCATAAATCAAGGCACGTTCTTCCATTTCTGGCATACGGTTGATATCATTATTTCCTCCAGAAATGATACAACAAATAGTTTTCCCCTTGATATATTCAGCTAAAACTTCTAAAGAGGCAATACTAGCTGCTCCAGCAGGTTCTGCAACAATCCCTTGCTTAGAGTAGAGGTCAATCAAAGTTTCAGAAATCAATCCCTCATCGACACCTACCAAAGTTTGAACATGTTGACGAGTTGCCTCATAAGTCAACTGACCTACCTTTTGTACGGCAATCCCATCTGCAAATTTGTCAATTTCCTTGAGCTTAACAGGTCCACCAGCTTCAAAGGCAGCCTTCATGGAACGTGCTCCATTCGCTTCTACTCCGATAACCTCGATCTCTGGACTTATTTCCTTGATATAGGTAGAAACCCCAGCAATGAGACCGCCACCACCAACAGGAACCAAGACAGCATCAAAATCAATCGATTCTTTTCGAGCTTCTTCTAAAATCTCATAAGCAACGGTTCCTTGACCTGCCTGGACATGAGCATCATCAAAGGGATCAATAAAGGTACGATTTTCAGAGACTGTAAATTCTTGAGCTGCCTTAGCTGAGGCATCAAAGGTATCTCCAACTAGTTTAATGGTTACGAAGTCCCCACCAAAAAAGCGAACCTGCCCAATCTTTTGTTGCGGAGTAGTAATGGGCATAAAGATAGTAGCAGGGATTTTCATTTCATTACAAGTATAGGCTACTCCCTGCGCATGATTTCCCGCAGAAGCACAGACTACCCCACGCTCACGCTCTTCCTTGCTGAGCTGAGAAATGGCATAATAGGCACCACGAATTTTAAAAGAGCGGACACGTTGGGCATTTTCCTTTTTCAAATAAATCTTAGCACCATACTTCTCCGATAAATAATGGTCATAATCCAATGGGGTATTCACAACCACACCGTTCAAGACCTTGTGAGCCTTGATGATATCTTTTGAACTTAACATCTTTTTCTCCTAGACTATTCATACTATCACAATCCATCCTCTAAAAAGAAAGATGAATTGATTATAAAAGCGAGTTAGGTCCCCCCAACTCGCCTTCACCTTAATTTCTATAAATTAGTTATAGATTTTGAATGCATCGTCGTCGTTTTTACCAACGAATGGCATTGCTTTACGCAATTCTGCACCAACTTTTTCAATTTCAAGGTTAGCTGCTTGTTCACGGTAAGCAGTCAATTTTGGACGTCCAGCTTTATAGTCATTTACAAAGTCATTTGCAAATTTACCATTTTGGATGTCTGCCAAGACAGCTTTCATGTTTTCTTTAACTTGCTCAGTGATTACACGTGGACCTGATACATAGTCACCGTATTCAGCAGTGTTTGAAATAGATTGACGCATTTTTTTGAATCCACCTTCATAGATCAAGTCAACGATCAATTTCATTTCGTGAAGAACTTCAAAGTAAGCCAATTCTGGAGCGTAACCTGCTTCTGTCAAGACTTCGAAACCTGCTTCGATAAGGGCAGTTAAACCACCACAAAGTACAGCTTGTTCACCAAACAAATCTTCTTCAGTTTCTTCTTTGTAAGTTGTTTCAAGAAGACCTACACGAGCTGCCCCAACACCTTTACACCAGTCCATAGCAATATTTTTAGCATTTCCTGTTGCATCTTGGTATACTGCGTAAAGAGCTGGTACACCAAATCCTTCTTCGTAAGTACGACGTACCAAGTGTCCTGGTCCTTTAGGAGCACACATGAAGACATCTACATCGGCAGGAACTTTGATAAATTCAAAGTGGATGTTGAAACCATGGGCAAATCCAACTGCGTTTCCAGCTTCCAAGTTTGGAGCGATTTCTGCTTCATAAAGTTCTTGTTGGATTTCATCTGGTGCCAAAATCATGATAACGTCAGCCAATTTAGTAGCTTCTGCTACTGTATAAGTGTCAAATCCATCTTCTTTTGCTTTGTCAAAAGATTTACCTGGACGTACACCGATAATGACATCACGACCTGAGTCACGCAAGTTTTGAGCATGCGCATGTCCTTGTGAGCCATAACCGATAACGGCAATTTTTTTACCATCAAGCGCTGCTACTTTAACATCTTTTTCATATTCCATTTGAACTGCCATAGTTTTCTCTCTTTTCTATTATTTATTGCCTTTTAGGCTGGTTTAACAAATTTAAGTTGGATTGTTAATCTCGGGTAAATCCAGTTGCACCCGTTCTAGCAATATTACGAATACCGTATGGTCGAATGACTCGCAACAGGGCCTCGCTCTTTTCTGCATTTCCTGTCATCTGAATGGTAATCGTGCTTGGCGCTACATCCACCACCGTTGCACGGAAAGGTTGAATAATCGCTAAAATCTCAGCTCGCTTCTCCGCTGGCGCTGACATCTTAACCAAAATCACCTCGCGCTCCAAATGAGGCTTGTCTGTAATATCTCGAATGCGAATCACATCAATCTGACGATTGAGCTGTTTGATAATTTGCTCCACTTCATCATGTGAAGCTACATCAATAATAATGGTGATGCGCGATACATTCGGATCTTCTGTTGCTCCAACAGAGATGCTTTCGATATTAACCTGACGACGAGACAGAACGCCAGTAAAGCGGTTGAGGACTCCTGAACGATTTTGTAGTTTTGCTGTTAACATTCTACGCATGGAACTTCACCCCCAACATCTCATGATTACTCTTACCAGCTGGTACCATTGGTAACACCTGTTCCTTACGAGAAATATCTACCTCGATTAGCATAGGAACATCCTCAGTGATGACTTCAAGGTCTTGAGCCAAGGTCTCAGGATTGTCAAACTTATAGTTTTTAATGCCATAAGCTTGTGCCATCAATTGGAAATCAGGAAGGGTATCAAAGACTGACTCTGACGTTCTACCTTCATAGAAGGATTCCTGCCACTGACGAACCATTCCAAGCGAGTGGTTATTCAGCATAACCACCTTGATTGGTACCTTGTAAATGTTCAAAATAGCCAATTCCTGATTGGTCATTTGAAAACCACCATCTCCAACGAACAAGACCACTTCCTTATCTGGGTTAGCAATTTTAGCACCGATTGCTGCTGGAATTCCGAATCCCATGGTTCCCAAACCGCCTGAAGTCACTAACTGACGTTCATTTTGGTATGGATAATACTGGGCTGTCCACATTTGGTGTTGACCAACGTCTGTTACCACAATGGCATCTCCATTCGTCAGTTCACCAATTCGTTCAATAACGGCTTGCGGTTGGACCACACGCTCTTTCTTGTCATAAGAACGAACACGGTTCTTGTCTTTTGTGACTTTTTCAATCCATTTTTCAGTATTGTTATGAACTGTTGGTTCCGCCAACAACATTTGTAAGGCCTTCTTAGCATCTCCAACTACAGGAATATCTGCACTGATAATCTTACCAATCTCAGCTGGATCAATATCAATGTGAGCAACCTTGGCATTCTTAGCAAAGGTCTTAGGATTTCCTGTCAAGCGGTCATCGAAACGGCAACCGATACTAATCATAAAGTCTGCTTCCGTCATGGCAATATTAGCTGCGAAAGAACCGTGCATGCCTCCCATTCCAAGGAAGAGTGGATGAGTCGTTGCAATCGTGCCTTGTCCCAAAAGACTGGTTACCACTGGAATCTGATAGCGTTCTGCAAATTCATTTAATTCTGCAGCAGCTTCAGCATAACTAATTCCACCACCAGCCAGCAAGACTGGTTTTTTAGCCTTGGATAATTGCTTCAAGATTTTCTTGATTTGCATATCATTCGGCTCAAGAGTCGGCTGATAGCTTGGTAGATTCACTTCTGGTGAATAGATGAAGTCTGTTTCTAAAGCAGATACGTCTTTTGGTAGGTCAATGACAACTGGTCCTGGACGGCCTGTAGTTGCGATATGGACAGCTTCCGTAATGATACGAGGGATATCAGCTGTCTCACGTACTTGGTAATTGTACTTAGTGATTGGCATGGTAATTCCCACGATGTCTGCCTCCTGAAAGGCATCCTTCCCAATCCCTGCTCGCGCCACTTGACCTGTAAAGACCAAAAGGGGAACGCTATCGCTCATGGCATCCGCAATCCCTGTAATGGCATTTGTTGCTCCTGGTCCACTAGTGACGACGGCAACACCCAACTTTCCAGTTGATTTGGCATAACCTTCAGCTTCATGCAAACAACCTTGCTCATGGCGTCCTAGAATGTGGCGAATGCCTTTAAAATTATATATCGCATCATAAAAAGGCAAGACAGCACCACCAGGATAACCAAAGATGGTATCAATTCCTAAATCACGAAGTGTTTCCAAAACTAGGTCCGACCCCGTCTTAGGAGATTCTAAACTGATTTTCTCCATTGTTCCCCTTTCTCTTCTCTTAAAAATAACTTGTTACTATCATACCATTTTTTCAAGATTTTTCAAGAGAAAAGAAGAAATTTTCTGAATTTTCTATTTTAACGTTTATTTATGAATATTATTTTTGTTTTTATTAAAAAAGATATCGATTTCATTTACTAAAAAATAAAAAAGAACTGATTTCTCAGTCCTTCATTAATCTTATTCCACACTAAATAGGTATGGGTAAACAGGTTGTTGGCCTTGGTGAATCTCGACTTCAACGTCTTCGAATTCTTCTGCGATTTCTTGAGCAATTTCATTAGCAAGTTCTTCGCTTCCGTCTTCACCGACATAGAATGTTACGATTTCACTATCTTCATCCAACATATGTTTCAAGGTTTCTGTCAAGGTTTGGTGCATGTCAGGGTTTGACACGAGAATTTTCCCATCGACCATACCAAGATTATCGTTTTCATGGATTTCTAAACCATCAATCGTTGTATCACGCACAGCTGTTGTTACGCTTCCGCTAACGACATCGCTAAGAGCAGCTGTCATACGCTCTTGGTTTTCTTCGATTGACTTGCTTGGATCAAAGGCAAGAAGACTAGTCAATCCTTGAGGAAGAGTACGAGCTTCTACCACTACTGCTGGTTGTTCCAAAACTTCTGCTGCAGATTGAGCCGCCATGAAGATATTCTTGTTGTTTGGCAGGAAGATAATATTACGAGCGTTGACCTGTTCAACAGCCTTGATAAAGTCTTCTGTTGAAGGGTTCATGGTTTGACCGCCTTCGATAACATAATCCACACCTTGAGAACGGAAGATATCTGCTAGACCTTTACCAGCCACTACAGCAATCAAAGCATACTCTTTTTCTTCAGCTGTCTTGCTAACTTGAGCAGCTTCTTTTTCAACCTGTGCTTCGTGTTGGTTACGCATATTGTCAACTTTTACCTTGACCAAACTACCATATTTGAGACCTTCTTGCATAACAAGTCCTGGATCTTCTGTATGGACATGGACTTTGACAATTTCATCATCGTTGACAACGAGGAGAGAATCTCCAAGTTCATTCAAGTAGTTACGGAATTCGTCGTAGTCAAAATCTTTAGCATAGGTTGGACCTTGTTTAAGGGCTACCATGATTTCAGTACAGTAACCAAACGTAATGTCCTCAGTCGCTACGTGACCAGCTACAGACTTATGATGCTCCGCATTGATCATTTCACTCATGTTGGCAGGAGTCGCTACAAAGTCCTCAGATGCAATATATTCACCAGTAAGGGCTGAAAGGAACCCTTCGTAGATGAAGACCAGTCCTTGACCACCTGAGTCCACAACTCCAACTTCCTTCAAGACTGGAAGCATATCTGGCGTTTTAGCAAGAGCTGTTTTAGCACCTTCCAAGGCTGCACGCATTACTTCAACAGCATCATCTGTTTGCTCAGCCTTTTTCTTAGCACCGATAGCAGCTCCACGTGAAACTGTCAAAATCGTTCCTTCAACTGGTTTCATAACTGCTTTATAAGCAACTTCCACACCTGATTGGAAGGCAAGGGCCAAGTCTTGACCTGTTAACTCGTCTTTATCCTTGATTGCTTGTGAAAATCCACGGAAAAGCTGAGACGTAATAACTCCTGAGTTCCCACGCGCGCCCATCAAAAGCCCTTTGGCAAGAATACTCGCTACCTCTCCAACAGTAGAAGCTGGCTTATCTGCAACTTCCTTAGCACCATTTTCAATGGTCATTCCCATATTTGTACCAGTATCTCCATCTGGAACTGGAAAGACGTTTAATGAATTGACATATTCAGCTTGCTTATTCAAGCGAGTTGATGCAGCCTGCACCATTTCTTGAAATAAGCTAGTAGTAATTTTTGACACGGTTATTCTCCTACAACTTTGATATTTTGAATGTAGACATTTACAGTCTGAGCAGTAATTCCAAGTTGGTTTTCCAAACTAAAACGAACACGCTCTTGAATGTTTTTTGACACTTCGCTAATCTTTGTTCCGTAGCTCAACACGGTATATACATCAACTGCAATACTGCCATCTTCGGCCGCCTTTACGACGACACCTTTGGAATAATTTTCCTTACCTAGCAGAGCTTGGAAATTATCTTTGAGGGCATTTTTACTAGCCATACCAACCACACCAAAAATCTCAGTTGTTGCACCGCCTACGACAGTTGCAATCACTTCATCTGTTAGTTCGATTTGACCATCTTTTGTATTAATTTTTACAGTCATCCTTTTTACCTCAACTAGTTGATACTCTATTTTATCATATTTCAGCCCAAGTGTAAAAGCAGAATACTGTATCAGCGGATATTTACTCCGTTTTTCAAATGATTTTATACCCACAATAAAAGAAAAAAGACCCTAAGGTCTCCTTTGCTTTTATTATTAAACGCGTTCAACTTTACCTGATTTCAAAGCACGAGCTGAAGCCCAAACTTTTTTAGGTTTACCATCGATAAGAACAGTAACTTTTTGAAGGTTTGGTTTTACGGCACGTTTTGTTTGATTCATCGCGTGTGAACGGTTGTTTCCTGATACAGTCTTACGACCTGTAAAGTAACATACTTTAGCCATTGTGTTTTCCTCCTATTAGATCTAATATAGCGGATGTGCTAGCACCACATACCGTACTATGTTATCACACTTTCTTCATTTTTGCAAGGGAATTGGAAGATTTTTTTATTTAACGTAGACAATTCCCAACTTTCCAAAAGCCACATCCCCACGGATAATCAAGGTTTTGCTGGTTGGGGCTAGAGAAGTATCTGCCTTGGCTACACCACAGAAAGTTTCCACCTTTAAATCAACTCTCCAATGTTGAGGAACATAGATAACTGCATTGCCAAAACCAACTTCCACTTTCAGTGTTGCACTATCACCTAACATCTCTGCATTGTCATAATATATCTTGGCATTCCCAAAACCAACTTCAACTTGGTCTTCTACCAATTCTTGGTCTTGCTTGTAGAAAGTCCCAGTCCCAAAAGCGACTTCCTTATCTGTAAGAATGGTCTTTTCACCATCATACCACCATTTTTTTCCATTCCAAGTTCTGTTAGAATGAGTGAGTGCGCTGACACCCATTACGATTAAAATACTAGCCCAAAATAAAGACTGATTTGGAATCGGTAAAATATCATAAAAGTGGTTAGCAATCATGAGGGCTACTAGAGCTGTAAAAGAGGCTGAGGTTAAGTGGCGACGCAACAAAGCTCCAACTGATTGGTAGGCAAAAAAAGCAATGCCAATCAAGGGCCAAATTTGCCCTCCAAGAGAAGGGATTCCAAAATTTCCTTGTAATAATATTACAGCTGCAAAAATAAGCAACACAATACCAAATGCTTTCTTTTTCATGTTCTTACCTCATGTTTCTTAGATTTTCTTTTAGGAGGGATTGGTAATGCCGTGACACATGAACCTCCTTGTGGGTCTGATAAAAGGAAATGGTGCCCGTTCCTGAAAAGGACTTGTCCACCGAATAGATTTGCCGAATATTAGCAATGGTCGACTTGGATACTCGACTGAAATAACGGGGCAGGATAGACTCCAATTCATAAAGCTTGAGCCGAACTTCGTAGGCATCTTTCTGGGTATGGGCATAAATCTTGCTACCTTCCGTCTCAAAGAAGAGAATTTCCGATAAGTCCAGATAATATTCACCTGTTCCCTTATAAAAAATCAGCCTAGGAGACTTGGACTCTTGAAAGAGACGCTGCAAATCCGCAATCTCATCTGTCAAAGTCGCTGCCTTGATGATAATTTCAGTTTCCTCTAAATTGCTGTCAATCTCGATTCGTAACTTCATTCCATCTCCTTTCTGACTCTACTATATCAAAGCCAAAATAAGAAAACAAGAGCAAAAAAGCAAGTGGTTACTTTAGGTACGTAAGTGGTTCTAGGACCGCCTTATACTCTTCGAAAATCAAATTCAAACCACGTCAGCGTCGCCTTACCGTACTCAAGTACAGCTTGC
>NZ_JUPG01000046.1 GCF_001074825.1 Streptococcus pseudopneumoniae | reverse complement strand
TACAACAAAATAGGCTCCATAATATCCATAGGGGATTTACCCACTACAAATATTATAGAGCCAAAAAATCTCCTAGTAGTCCATTGATTGCTAGGAGATTTTGGTTCTTTGTCAATTATATAGAGTATTGAAACTGGAATAGTAGGACATGACTTCTGAAGCATTGTTAGCAATTAATTTGACTTTCCTAATCTCTTTGTTCACATCTTATTTCAATATACTATAATTCCCCAATCAATTTGCTTATATTTTATTTCAATTTACTATACTTCTCTTCTATAATGAAAAATACGATTATTAATTTTTACGAATAATATAGAAAAGGAGGAGAATCATGTTTGTTGCGAGAGATGCTAGGGGAGAGTTGGTAAATGTGTTAGAGGATAAGCTCGAGAAGCAAGCATACACCTGTCCAGCTTGTGGAGGTCAGCTCCGTTTGCGTCAAGGACCAAGTGTACGGACCCATTTTGCCCATAAATCTTTAAAAGACTGTGATTTTTCATTTGAAAATGAAAGTCCAGAACACCTAGCCAATAAGGAATTCCTCTATCACTGGTTGAAAAAAGAGGCAGAGGTACAATTAGAATACCCGTTTCCAGAACTTAAACAGATTGCGGATGTGTTTGTAAATGGTAGTCTAGCTTTAGAAGTCCAGTGTAGTCCCTTACCACAAAAACTTCTTAAAGAGCGCAGTGAGGGCTATCGTAGTCAGGGTTACCAAGTACTGTGGTTGCTGGGAGAAAAACTTTGGCTCAAGGAGCGATTGACTCGTCTACAACAAGCTTTTCTTTATTTCAGTCAAAATATGGGCTTTTATGTTTGGGAAGTAGACAAGGGAAAACAGGTTTTAAGGCTTAAATATCTCATTTACCAGGATCTCCGCGGTAAACTCCATTATCAAATAAAGGAATTTTCCTATGGTCAAGGTAGTTTATTGGAAATATTGCGTCTTCCCTATAAGAAACAAAAAATATCTCATTTTACAGTTTCTCAGGACAAGGACATTTCTCGCTATATTCGGCAACAGCTTTATTATCAAAATCCCTTTTGGATGAAAGAACAAGCAGAAGCCTATCAAAAGGGGGAAAATCTCCTGACTTATGGGCTAAAAGAATGGTATCCACAAATTCGACCATTAGTAGGTGAGTTTTGCCAAATTGAGAAGGACTTAACCAGCTATTATCAGTATTTTCAAACCTATTACCAAGAAAATCCTCAAAATGATTGGCAAAAGCTTTATCCACCAGCCTTTTATCAGCAATATTTCTTGAAAAATATGGTAAAATAGAAAGGATGGAGGAATCTAATGGTATTACAAAGAAATGAAATAAATGAAAAAGATACATGGGATCTATCAACGATTTACCCAACTGACCAGGCTTGGGAAGAAGCCTTAAAAGATTTAACAGAACAATTGGAGACAGTAGCCCAGTATGAAGGTCATCTCTTGGATAGTGAGGATAGCCTACTGGAAATTACTGAATTTTCTCTTGAGATGGAACGCCAAATGGAGAAGCTTTACGTTTATGCTCATATGAAAAATGACCAAGACACTCGTGAAGCTAAGTATCAAGAGTACTATGCCAAGGCAATGACTCTCTATAGCCAGCTGGACCAAGCCTTTTCATTCTATGAACCTGAATTTATGGAGATTAGCGAAAAGCAGTATGCTGACTTTTTAGAGGCTCAACCAAAATTGCAGGTTTATCAACACTATTTTGACAAACTTTTGCAAGGCAAGGATCACGTTCTTTCACAACGTGAAGAAGAATTATTAGCTGGAGCTGGAGAAATCTTTGGTTCGGCTAGTGAAACCTTCGCGATTTTAGATAATGCAGATATCGTCTTTCCATTTGTTAAAGATGAAGATGGTAACGAAGTACAATTATCACATGGCGTTTATATGCGCTTGATGGAGTCTAAAAATCGTGAGGTACGCCGTGGTGCCTATCAAGCCCTTTATGCGACTTATGAACAATTCCAACATACCTATGCCAAAACCTTGCAAACCAATGTTAAGGTGCAAAACTACCGTGCCAAGGTTCGCAACTACAAGAGTGCTCGTCATGCAGCCCTAGCGGCAAATTTTGTTCCAGAGAGTGTTTATGACAATTTGGTAGCAGCAGTTCGCAAGCACTTGCCACTCTTGCATCGTTACCTTGAGCTTCGTTCAAAAATCTTGGGGATTTCAGACCTCAAGATGTACGATGTCTACACACCACTTTCATCTGTTGAATACAGTTTTACTTACCAAGAAGCCTTGAAAAAGGCAGAAGAGGCCTTGGCAGTCTTGGGTGAGGATTACTTGAGCCGTGTTAAACGTGCCTTCAGTGAGCGTTGGATTGATGTTTACGAAAATCAAGGCAAGCGTTCAGGAGCCTATTCTGGTGGTTCTTACGATACCAATGCCTTTATGCTTCTCAACTGGCAGGACAATCTAGACAATCTCTTTACCCTTGTTCATGAAACAGGTCACAGTATGCATTCAAGCTATACTCGTGAAACGCAGCCTTATGTTTATGGAGATTACTCTATCTTTTTGGCTGAAATTGCTTCAACAACCAATGAAAATATCTTGACGGAGAAATTATTGGAAGAAGTGGAAGACGACGCAACGCGCTTTGCTATCCTCAATAACTTCCTAGATGGTTTCCGTGGAACAGTTTTCCGTCAAACTCAATTTGCTGAGTTTGAACACGCCATTCACCAAGCGGATCAAAATGGAGAAGTTTTGACCAGCGATTTCTTAAATAAACTCTACGCAGATTTGAACCAAGAGTACTATGGGTTGAGTAAGGAAGATAATCTTGAAATCCAATACGAGTGGGCTCGTATTCCACACTTCTACTATAACTACTATGTATACCAATATTCAACAGGTTTTGCAGCAGCGTCAGCTTTGGCTGAAAAAATTGTTCATGGTAGTCAGGAAGACCGTGACCGTTATATTGATTATCTCAAGGCAGGTAAATCTGACTATCCACTTAATGTCATGAGAAAAGCTGGTGTTGATATGGAGAAGGAAGACTACCTCAACGATGCCTTTGCAGTCTTTGAACGCCGTTTAAATGAGTTTGAAGCCCTTGTTAAAAAATTGGGATTGGCATAAGATGGTTGAATCGTATAGTAAAAATGCTAACCATAACATGCGTCGTCCTGTTGTTAAGGAAGAAATTGTAGACTTGATGCGCCAGCGTCAAAAGCAAGTCACAGGTTCCCTGAAAGAATTGGAAAACTTTGCTCGTAAGGAAAATATTCCCATCATTCCTCATGAAACGGTTGCTTATTTCCGTTTTCTCATGGAAACTATGCAACCTAAAAACATTCTGGAAATTGGGACGGCTATCGGTTTTTCAGCTCTTTTAATGGCAGAACATGCGCCAAAGGCTAAGATTACAACCATTGACCGCAATCCAGAGATGATTGGTTTTGCCAAGGAAAATTTTGCCCAGTTTGACAGTCGCAAGCAAATTACTCTCCTAGAGGGAGATGCGGTAGATGTCTTATCTACCTTGACAGGGTCCTATGATTTCGTCTTTATGGATTCTGCCAAATCTAAGTACATCGTATTTCTGCCAGAAATCCTTAAACATTTGGACGTTGGCGGTGTGGTTGTCTTGGATGATATTTTCCAAGGTGGTGATGTTGCCAAGGACATTATGGAAGTCCGTCGTGGTCAGCGAACTATTTATCGAGGCCTTCAAAGATTATTTGATGCAACCTTAGACAATCCAGAACTCACTGCAACATTAGTACCTTTAGGGGACGGCATTCTCATGCTTCGTAAAAATCTAGCAGATGTTCAATTGCCTGTTAGCGAATGATTTTCAGAATAATTTAAGAAAATATAGTAAAATAGATAGGGTAACACTTATCTCAAAGGAGTAGACATGAAGAAAAAATTATTGGCAGGTGCCATTACACTATTATCAGTAGCAACATTAGCAGCTTGTTCGAAAGGCTCAGAAGGAGCAGATCTTATTAGTATGAAAGGGGATGTTATCACAGAACATCAATTTTATGAGCAAGTGAAAAGCAATCCTTCAGCCCAACAAGTGTTGTTGAATTTGACTATCCAAAAAGTATTTGAGAAACAATATGGTTCGGAAGTAGATGACAAAGAAGTCAACGATACTATTGCCGAAGAAGAAAAACAATATGGTGAGAACTACCAACGTGTTTTGTCACAAGCAGGCATGACTCTTGAAACACGTAAAGCTCAAATTCGTACAAGTAAATTGGTTGAGTTGGCAGTTAAGAAGGCAGCAGAGGCTGAATTGACAGATGATGCTTATAAGAAAGCCTTTGATGAATATACTCCAGATGTAACGGCTCAAATCATTCGTCTTGATAATGAGGATAAAGCGAAAGAAGTCCTCGAAAAAGCTAAGGCAAGTGGGGCAGATTTCGCTCAATTAGCAAAAGATAACTCAACTGATGAAAAAACCAAAGCAAACGGTGGAGAAATCACCTTTGACTCTGCTTCGACAGAAGTACCAGAACAAGTTAAGAAAGCAGCTTTCGCTTTAGATGTAAACGGTGTTTCTGATGTGATTACAGCCGCTGGTACACAAGCCTACAGCAGCCAATATTACATTGTAAAACTCACTAAGAAAACAGAAAAATCATCTAATCTTGATGACTACAAAGAAAAATTAAAAACTGTTATCTTGACTCAAAAACAAAATGATTCAACATTTGTTCAAAGCATTATCGGAAAAGAATTACAAGCAGCTAATATCAAGGTTAAAGACCAAGCCTTCCAAAATATCTTCACTCAATATATCGGTGGTGGAGATTCAAGCTCAAGTAGTTCATCAAAAGAATAAAACAGAAAAGGGCCAAGTGCTCTTTTTCTTATGACAAAAATAGTCTATCTGATGGATAAGAGTTTTTTTCTTTCGGAAAAAATGGTATAATAGCAATCAAAACTAGAAAACAAACGGAATTTGGGAAGCAATTTTGTTGTTCTCATTAGATTGGTGATACTATGAAGATTAGTAAAAGGCACCTATTAAATTATTCTATTCTAGTTCCTTACTTACTTTTATCTATTTTGGGCTTGATTGTGGTTTATTCGACAACCAGTGCTATTTTAATTCAAGAAGGCCAAAGTGCACTGCAATTGGTCCGAAGTCAGGGACTGTTTTGGATATTTAGTTTGATACTGATTGCCTTGATATACAAATTGAAACTGAATTTTTTACGAAACGAACGTCTTTTATTTATCGTTATGTTCGTTGAGCTGATTCTATTAGCTATGGCTCGGATAATTGGTACGCCAGTCAATGGAGCCTATGGTTGGATTTCAGTAGGACCTTTGACCATTCAGCCAGCCGAATATTTGAAAATTATTATTATTTGGTATTTAGCAAATAAATTTTCCAAACAACAAGAGGATATAGCTGTTTATGATTTCCAAGTTTTAACACAAAATCAGTGGCTTCCTCGTGCGTTTAATGACTGGCGCTTTGTCCTCTTGGTATTGATTGGGAGCCTTGCTATTTTCCCAGATTTGGGAAATGCTTCTATCTTAGCTTTGGTTGCCTTGATTATGTATACAATTAGCGGAATCGCTTATAGATGGTTTCTTGCTTTTTTTGGAATTTTAGTCGGAATTTCTGCCCTATCCTTATCATTTATTTCTTTTATAGGGGTTGATAAGTTTTCAAAAGTTCCAGTATTTGGTTATGTTGCCAAGCGTTTCAGCGCCTATTTTAACCCTTTTGCCGATTTGGCAGGAGCAGGCCACCAACTTGCAAATTCCTACTTTGCCATGGTAAATGGTGGTTGGTTTGGTCTAGGTTTAGGAAATTCAATTGAAAAACGTGGCTATTTACCAGAGGCCCATACAGATTTTGTATTTTCAATTGTCATTGAAGAATTTGGCTTTGTGGGAGCCAGCTTGATTTTGTCACTTGTCTTTTTCCTTATTTTACGAATTATCCTGGTGGGAATTCGTGCTAAGAATCCCTTTAATTCCATGATGGCGATTGGAGTTGGGGGGATGATGTTGGTACAGGTCTTTGTTAATATCGGTGGAATTTCTGGTATTATTCCTTCAACAGGAGTTACCTTCCCCTTCTTATCGCAAGGAGGAAACAGTCTCCTAGTCTTATCTGTAGCCATCGCCTTTGTCTTAAATATTGATGCAAGTGAAAAGCGTGCTCAATTGTATGAGGAGTTAGAAGCTCACTCATCAAACTATATGTAGAGCTGATAGTGGAAAGGATTACCTATGTCTCTTCAAAAATTAGAAAACTATAGTAATAAAGCTGTCGTGCAAGAAGAAGTATTGATTTTAACAGAATTGTTAGAAGATATCACTAAAAACATGCTTGCCCCAGAGACTTTTGAAAAAATCATGCAGTTGAAAGAATTGTCAACTCAGGAAGATTATCAAGGCTTGAACCAATTGGTTACTAGCCTGACAAATGATGAAATGGCTTATATTTCACGCTATTTTTCTATCTTGCCCCTCTTGATTAATATTTCAGAAGACGTGGACTTGGCCTATGAAATCAACCACCAAAATAATATCGATCAAGATTATCTTGGTAAATTGTCAGCAACAATCAAAATGGTTGCAGAAAAAGAAAATGCGGTTGAAATTCTAGAACACTTGAATGTTGTCCCTGTTTTGACAGCTCATCCAACACAAGTTCAACGTAAGAGTATGCTGGATTTGACCAACCATATCCATACCCTCTTGCGTAAGTACCGTGATGTGAAGTTAGGCTTGATTAATAAGGAAAAATGGCATAATGATCTCCGTCGTTACATTGAGATTATCATGCAGACAGACATGATTCGTGAAAAGAAATTGAAAGTTACCAATGAAATCACGAATGTTATGGAATACTACAATAGTTCATTCCTGAAAGCTGTTCCTCATTTGACTGCTGAGTACAAGCGCCTGGCTAAAAAACATGGATTGGAGTTGAAACATCCTAAACCAATTACCATGGGAATGTGGATTGGTGGAGACCGTGATGGGAATCCCTTTGTTACAGCAGATACCTTGAAACAATCTGCCATGACCCAGTGTGAAGTCATCATGAACTACTATGATGAAAAGATTTATCAGCTGTATCGTGAGTTCTCTCTCTCAACAAGTATTGTCAATGTCAGCAAGCAAGTCAGAGAAATGGCTCGTCAATCTAAGGATAATTCGATTTACCGCGAAAAAGAGCTTTATCGTCGTGCCTTGTTTGATATTCAATCAAAAATCCAAGCAACAAAAGCCTATCTGATTGAGGATAAGGAAGTTGGAGCTCGCTATGAAACAGCCAATGATTTTTATAAGGACTTAGTTACTATCCGTGATTCCCTCTTGGAAAACAAGGGTGAGGCACTGATTTCTGGTGATTTTGTTGAGTTAATTCAAGCAGTTGAAATTTTTGGTTTCTATTTGGCATCCATCGACATGCGTCAAGATTCAAGTGTTCATGAGGCCTGTGTAGCCGAACTCTTGAAATCAGCAGGTATCCATTCTCGTTATAGCGAACTAAGTGAAGAAGAAAAATGCCAGCTTCTCTTGAAAGAATTGGAAGAAGATCCACGTATTCTTTCTGCTACTCATGTTGAAAAATCAGAGTTACTTGAAAAAGAATTGGCCATCTTTAAGGCTGCTCGGAATTTGAAAGATAAGTTGGGAGATGATGTCATTCGTCAGACCATCATTTCACATGCAACCAGCGTATCAGACATGCTGGAATTGGCTATCTTGCTAAAAGAAGTAGGGTTAGTTGATAAAGAAAGAGCCCGTGTCCAAATCGTTCCTCTCTTTGAGACAATTGAGGACTTGGACCACTCAGAAGAAACTATGAGAGAGTACCTTTCTCTTGCCCTTGCTAAGAAATGGATTGCTTCGCGCAATAACTACCAAGAAATCATGCTTGGCTACTCTGATAGTAATAAAGATGGTGGTTACCTTTCATCATGTTGGACTCTCTACAAGGCTCAACAACAATTGACTGCTATTGGAGATGAATTTGGCGTTAAGGTTACCTTCTTCCATGGCCGTGGTGGTACTGTTGGTCGTGGTGGTGGACCAACTTATGAAGCTATCACATCTCAACCGCTCAAGTCTATCAAGGATCGTATCCGTTTGACGGAGCAGGGTGAAGTAATTGGCAATAAATACGGTAATAAAGATGCTGCTTACTATAACCTTGAAATGTTGGTTTCTGCAGCCATTAACCGTATGATTACGCAGAAGAAGAGCGACACCAATACATCCAATCGCTATGAAGCTATTATGGATCAAGTAGTGGACCGTAGTTACGATATCTACCGTGATTTGGTCTTTGGTAATGATCATTTCTATGATTATTTCTTCGAGTCAAGTCCAATCAAGGCTATTTCAAGCTTTAATATTGGTTCTCGTCCAGCCGCTCGTAAGACCATTACTGAAATCGGTGGTTTGCGAGCTATCCCTTGGGTATTCTCATGGTCACAAAGCCGTGTCATGTTCCCTGGCTGGTATGGGGTTGGTTCAAGCTTCAAGGAATTTATTGATAAAAATCCAGAGAATATCGCTATCTTACGAGATATGTATCAAAATTGGCCTTTCTTCCAGTCGCTTCTTTCAAATGTTGATATGGTCTTGTCAAAATCAAATATGAATATTGCTTTTGAATATGCCAAACTTTGTGAAGATGATCAAGTAAAAGCAATTTATGAGACTATTCTAAATGAATGGCAAGTTACCAAGGAAGTCATCTTGGCTATCGAAGGTTACGATGAACTCTTGGCGGAAAATCCATATCTAAAAGCAAGTTTGGATTACCGTATGCCTTACTTTAATATCCTCAACTATATCCAGTTGGAGTTGATTAAACGTCAACGTCGAGGAGAATTGTCAAGCGATCAAGAAAAATTAATCCATACAACCATCAACGGAATTGCGACAGGATTGCGTAATTCAGGCTGATACCTATCAAACTTCCTCCTTTCTATAGGGGAAGTTTTTGAATATTTCAAAAAAATTCTCAAAGAGTCTTGACAAGTAGTTGAAAAATGATATAATTTAACCATTCAGAAAAGTAGTCATACAAACTTTTTAGAGAGTCTGTGGTAGCTGAAAACAGATAAGTGATGATGATGAAAATTGGGCTGAATGTTATTTAGAATTTGAAATCATAAAAATTCGGTGAGCACACCTTACAGTGCATCTCGTTATTGCGAGACAGAGTGATAGGGAAATTCCCTATAATTGAGGTGGTACCGCGCATCGACGTCCTCACACAAGTTTTTGTGTGAGGACTTTTTTGATGGAGGTTAGTATGGAAAGAAAACGATGGCATCGCTTGTTCAGATAAGTGAAGTAGTTTAAAGGAATTAAAAAGGAGAAATAGAATGAAAAATAAACGTTTAATTGGAATTATCGCTGCATTAGCAGTCTTAGTAGCAGGAAGCTTGATTTACTCTTCAATGAATAAACCAGAAGCTAAGAACGAAAAGAAAGTTACCAAAGTTGGTGTCCTTCAGTTTGTGAGCCATCCATCTCTTGACTTGATTTATAAAGGGATTCAAGATGGACTAGCAGAAGAAGGCTACAAAGATGATCAGTTGAAAATTGACTTTATGAACTCAGAAGGTGACCAAAGTAAGGTTGCGACAATGAGTAAACAATTGGTTGCAAATGGCAATGACTTGGTTGTTGGTATTGCAACACCAGCTGCCCAAGGTTTGGCTAGTGCCACAAAAGATCTACCTGTTATCATGGCCGCGATTACAGACCCAATCGGTGCGAACTTGGTTAAAGATTTGAAAAAACCAGGTGGCAACATTACAGGGGTATCAGACCACAACCCAGCTCAACAACAAGTTGAACTCATCAAAGCTTTGACACCAAATGTGAAAACAATCGGAGCTCTTTACTCAAGTAGTGAAGATAATTCAAAAACACAGGTAGAAGAATTTAAAGCTTATGCTGAAAAAGCAGGTTTGGCAGTGGAAACATTTGCAGTTCCTTCAACAAACGAAATTGCTTCAACAGTCAACGTTATGACTAGCAAGGTTGATGCTATCTGGGTTCCAATTGATAACACAATTGCTTCAGCCTTCTCAACTGTTGTATCAAGTAACCAATCAGCTAAAAAACCAATCTACCCAAGCGCAACTGCCATGGTAGAAGCAGGTGGTTTGGCATCCGTTGTAGTTGACCAACATGATCTTGGTGTGGCAACAGGTAAAATGATTGCTCAAGTTTTGAAAGGTGCAAAACCAGCCTATACACCAGTCAATGTCTTTTCAACTGGTAAATCAGTAATCAATAAAAAATTGGCACAAGAGTTAGGTATTACTATTCCTGAATCTGTTCTAAAAGAAGCAGGACAAGTGATTGAATAATCTACAATGGAGGAGTTGGGGACATCTCCTCCAATTTTTTACAAAAGAAATCGTATAGAAAAGGTTAAGAAACAGATGATATTATCTATTATTTCTCAAGGATTTGTCTGGGCTATTCTAGGTCTGGGAATCTTTATGACATTTAGGATTTTAAACTTTCCAGATATGACGACAGAAGGTTCCTTCCCTCTTGGGGGAGCTGTTGCTGTCACTCTGATAACCAAAGGTGTAAATCCCTTTTTAGCGACACTTGTTGCTGTTGGAGCAGGTTGTTTGGCTGGAATGGCAGCAGGGCTTCTTTATACAAAAGGGAAGATTCCGACTTTACTTTCAGGGATTTTGGTGATGACTTCTTGTCACTCTATCATGCTCTTGATTATGGGACGTGCGAATTTAGGACTGCTTGGAACTAAGCAAATCCAGGATGTCTTACCTTTTGATCCAGACTTGAACCAACTCTTGACAGGTCTTATCTTTGTCAGTCTTGTCATTGCTCTCATGCTCTTTTTCTTGGACACCAAACTCGGACAAGCCTATATTGCCACAGGTGACAATCCTGATATGGCTAGAAGTTTCGGAATCCATACTGGGCGCATGGAGCTCATGGGCTTGGTCTTATCCAATGGTGTGATTGCCCTTGCAGGAGCTCTGATTGCCCAGCAAGAAGGCTATGCCGATGTATCTCGAGGAATCGGGGTTATCGTTGTGGGACTTGCAAGTTTGATTATTGGGGAAGTTATCTTCAAGAGTTTGAGCCTGGCAGAACGTCTGGTTGCCATCGTTGTGGGTTCTATCGCCTATCAATTCTTAGTGTGGGCAGTTATTGCGCTTGGCTTTAATACAAGTTACCTTCGTTTGTACAGCGCCGTGATTTTAGCAGTCTGCCTTATGATTCCAACATTTAAGCAAACAATCTTGAGAGGAGCCAAATTAAGCAAATGACAGCTATTGTAGAATTAAAAAATGCAACCAAAGTCGTTAAAAATGGCTTTGATGAAGAAAAGATTATTTTAAATGATGTTTCCTTAGAAATTTTTGAACAGGATTTTATCACGATTTTGGGTGGAAATGGTGCTGGTAAATCAACTCTCTTTAACACCCTTGCAGGAACCTTGTCCTTAACCAGTGGAACCATCCGTATTTTAGGTGAAGATGTTACTAAGTTTTCACCAGAGAAGCGCGCTAAGTATCTATCTCGTGTTTTCCAAGATCCCAAGATGGGAACAGCTCCCCGTATGACGGTGGCTGAAAATCTCTTGATTGCTAAGTTCCGTGGTGAAAAGCGTGGACTCTTTCCAAGACGTCTGGCTAGTTATAAGGATGAATTTCAGGCAACTATTGAAAAAGTAGGAAATGGACTTGAGAAACACTTGAACACACCGATTGAGTTCTTATCAGGTGGACAAAGACAGGCCTTGAGTCTCTTGATGGCAACCTTGAAGCGTCCTGAATTACTCTTGTTGGACGAGCATACTGCAGCTCTTGATCCAAAGACCAGTGTGGCCTTGATGGCATTGACAGATGAATTTGTCAAGAAAGACCAGCTGACAGCTCTTATGATTACTCACCATATGGAAGATGCTCTCAAATATGGCAATCGTCTGATTGTCATGAAAGAAGGACGGATTATCCAAGATTTGAACCAAGAAGAAAAAGCAAAAATGAAAATCTCTGATTATTATCAACTCTTTGAATAAAGTAGGGAAAACGAGTGAAATGGTTTACTTTTTT
Organism: Streptococcus pseudopneumoniae; assembly: GCF_001074825.1. Taxonomy (GTDB): domain Bacteria; phylum Bacillota; class Bacilli; order Lactobacillales; family Streptococcaceae; genus Streptococcus; species Streptococcus pseudopneumoniae_C. The sequence goes on along the minus strand of NZ_JUPG01000046.1, from coordinate 28,298 downwards.
TCTGAAATAAAGTATACTATATAAAGTAAACTATGATAACATGGAGGTATTGTGTATGGTTGACAAACAAGTCATTGAAGAAATCAAAAACAATGCCAACATTGTGGAAGTCATAGGAGATGTGATTTCTTTACAAAAGGCAGGACGGAACTATCTAGGGCTCTGTCCTTTTCATGGTGAAAAAACACCTTCTTTCAACGTTGTTGAGGATAAGCAGTTTTACCACTGTTTTGGTTGTGGTCGCTCTGGTGATGTCTTTAAGTTCATCGAGGAGTACCAAGGGGTTCCCTTTATGGAGGCTGTCCAAATCTTAGGTCAGCGTGTCGGGATAGAGGTGGAAAAACCGCTTTATAGTGAGCAGAAGCCAGCCTCACCTCACCAAGCTCTTTATGATATGCACGAAGATGCTGCCAAATTTTATCATGCCATTCTCATGACAACGACCATGGGGGAAGAGGCTAGAAACTACCTCTATCAGCGTGGTTTGACAGATGAAGTGCTCAAGCATTTTCGAATTGGTTTAGCACCTCCAGAACGAAACTATCTCTATCAGCGTTTGTCTGGTCAGTATCGTGAAGAGGATTTCCTAGATTCAGGACTGTTTTATCTCTCGGATGCTAATCAATTTGTAGACACCTTTCACAATCGCATTATGTTTCCCCTGACCAATGATCAGGGAAAGGTCATTGCCTTTTCAGGTCGTATCTGGCAGAAAACGGATTCACAAACTTCTAAGTATAAAAATAGCCGATCGACTGCAATTTTTAACAAAAGTTACGAATTATATCATATGGATAGGGCAAAAAAATCTTCTGGTAAAGCCAGTGAGATTTACCTCATGGAAGGGTTCATGGATGTCATTGCAGCCTATCGGGCTGGAATCGAAAATGCTGTGGCGTCTATGGGAACGGCCTTGAGTCGTGAGCATGTTGAGCATCTGAAAAGGTTAACCAAGAAGTTGGTTCTTGTTTACGATGGCGATAAAGCTGGGCAAGCGGCGACATTGAAAGCCTTGGATGAAATTGGCGACATGCCTGTGCAGATCGTCAGCATGCCTGATAACTTGGATCCAGATGAGTATCTACAAAAAAATGGTCCAGAAGACTTGGCCTATCTATTAACGAAAACTCGTATTAGTCCGATTGAGTTTTACATTCACCAGTACAAGCCTGAAAATAGTGAAAATCTGCAGGCTCAGATTGAGTTTATTGAAAAAATAGCTCCTTTGATTGTTCAAGAAAAGTCTATCACTGCTCAAAACAGCTATATTCATATTTTAGCTGACAGTCTGGCATCCTTTGATTATGCTCAGATTGAGCAGATTGTGAATGAGAGTCGTCAGGCACAAAGGCAGAATCGCATGGAAGGGATCTCTAGGCCAACGCCAATCACCATGCCTGCCACCAAGCAGTTATCGGCTATTATGAGGGCAGAATCCCATCTACTTTATCGAATGATGGAATCCCCTCTTGTTTTGAATGATTACCGTTTGAGAGAAGATTTTGCATTTGACACACCTGAATTTCAGGTCTTATATGACTTGCTTGGTCAGTATGGCAATCTTCCTCCAGAAGTTTTAGCAGAACAGACAGAGGAAGTTGAAAGAGCTTGGTATCAAGTCTTAGCTCAGGATTTACCTGCTGAGATGTCACCGCAGGAACTTAGTGAAGTAGAAATGACTCGAAACAAGGCTCTCTTGAATCAGGACAATATGAGAATCAAAAAGAAGGTGCAGGAAGCTAGCCATGTAGGAGATACCGACACAGCCTTAGAAGAATTGGAACGTTTAATTTCACAAAAGAGAAGAATGGAGTAACAATGGCAACAAAACAAAAAGAAGTAACAACATTTGACGTGCAAGTAGCAGAATTTATCCGTAATCATAAGCAAAAAGGGACAGCAACAGATGATGAAATCAATGCTAGTCTGGTGATTCCTTTTACCTTGGACGCTGATGGGATTGAGGATCTTTTGCAACGGATTCAGGATGCAGGAATTTCGATCACAGATAACGAAGGAAATCCAAGTGCACGTGTTCTTAGCACTGAAGAAGAACCAGAACTTAGCGATGAAGATTTGATTGGTTCAACTTCTGCTAAGGTCAATGACCCTGTCCGTATGTACTTGAAAGAGATTGGTGTCGTTCCTCTCTTGACCAATGAAGAGGAAAAAGAATTGGCACTGGCTGTTGAAGCTGGTGATATCGAAGCCAAACAACGTCTTGCGGAAGCCAACCTTCGTTTGGTTGTTTCCATTGCCAAGCGTTATGTCGGACGTGGTATGCAGTTCCTTGACTTGATTCAAGAAGGGAACATGGGCTTGATGAAGGCGGTTGACAAGTTTGACTATTCTAAAGGATTCAAGTTCTCAACTTACGCAACTTGGTGGATTCGTCAGGCCATCACTCGTGCTATTGCGGATCAAGCTCGTACCATCCGTATCCCTGTCCACATGGTCGAAACCATCAATAAATTGGTTCGTGAACAGCGTAATCTCCTTCAAGAATTGGGACAAGATCCAACGCCAGAACAAATCGCTGAACGTATGGATATGACTCCAGACAAGGTTCGTGAAATATTGAAGATTGCTCAAGAACCAGTATCTCTTGAAACACCAATCGGTGAAGAAGATGATAGCCACCTTGGGGACTTTATCGAAGACGAAGTGATTGAAAATCCAGTGGACTACACAACTCGTATCGTCTTGCGTGAGCAGCTGGATGAGGTCTTGGATACTCTTACAGACCGTGAAGAAAACGTCTTGCGTCTACGTTTTGGACTAGATGATGGAAAAATGCGCACCCTTGAAGATGTAGGTAAAGTCTTTAACGTAACCCGTGAGCGTATCCGTCAGATTGAAGCTAAGGCTTTGAGAAAACTACGCCAACCAAGTCGTAGCAAACCGCTTCGTGATTTTATTGAAGACTAAGAGTGAGGATAAATATGGCTTATACAGAAGAGCAAATCGAAAACATCAAAACACGCATTTTAACAGCCTTGGAAGAAGTCATCGACCCTGAGTTGGGAATCGATATTGTCAATCTTGGTTTGATTTACGAGATTCGTTTCGATGGCGACACAGGGCAAACAGAGATTGACATGACTTTGACAACTATGGGTTGTCCCCTGGCAGACCTTTTGACGGACCAGATTTATGATGCCATGACCGAGGTGCCAGAAGTAACGGATACTGAGGTTAAATTGGTCTGGTATCCAGCCTGGACCGTTGAAAAAATGAGTCGTTATGCCCGCATTGCCCTAGGCATTAAGTAATCATATAAAAGTAAGTGAGAGATTATTGGAAAAGCAGGAAATTTCACCTCTTTTCCTCTAGTCTCTCCTTTCTTTTGCTGATTTTATTCAAAGAAAATGATATAATAGTAGTTATGGAAAAAAAGAAATTACGCATCAATATGTTGAGTTCAAGTGAGAAAGTAGCAGGACAAGGAGTTTCAGGTGCCTACCGTGAATTAGTTCGTCTTCTTCACCGTGATGCCAAGGACCAATTGATTGTTACTGAAAATCTTCCAATCGAGGCAGATGTAACTCACTTTCATACGATTGATTTCCCCTATTATTTATCAACCTTCCAAAAGAAACGTTCAGGGAGGAAAATTGGCTATGTACATTTCTTGCCAGATACACTTGAGGGAAGTTTGAAGATTCCATTTTTCTTAAAGGGAATTGTCAAACGCTATGTATTTTCTTTTTACAACCGGATGGAGCACTTGGTGGTGGTCAATCCTATGTTTATAGAGGATTTGGTGACCGCTGGTATTCCACGTGAAAAAGTGACCTATATTCCTAACTTTGTCAACAAGGAAAAATGGCATCCTCTTCAACAAGAAGAGGTGGCTCGACTGCGCGCAGAGCTAGGTGTTAATGACAATCAGTTTATCGTAGTTGGTGCAGGTCAAGTTCAGAAACGCAAAGGGATTGATGACTTTATCCGCCTTGCTGAGGAATTGCCTCAGATTACCTTTATCTGGGCTGGTGGTTTTTCTTTTGGTGGAATGACAGATGGTTATGAACGCTATAAGAAAATTATGGATAATCCTCCAGAAAATTTGATTTTTCCAGGTATCGTGTCGCCAGAGCGAATGCGCGAATTGTATGCCCTAGCGGATCTTTTCTTGCTGCCTAGTTATAATGAGCTCTTTCCTATGACCATTTTAGAGGCTGCGAGTTGCGAAGCGCCTATTATGTTGCGTGATTTGGATCTCTATAAGGTGATTTTGGAGGGGAATTATAGGGCGACAGCAGATAGAGAAGAAATGAAAGAAGCCATTTTGGAATATCAAGCCAATCCTGCTGCCTTAAAAGAACTTAAAGAAAAGGCTAAGAATATTTCTAGAGAGTATTCTGAAGAGCATCTGTTACAAATCTGGTTGGAATTTTATGAGAAACAAGCCGCTTTAGGGAGAAAGTAAAAAGTGAGGTAATCTATGCGAATTGGTTTATTTACAGATACCTATTTTCCTCAGGTTTCTGGTGTTGCGACCAGTATTCGAACTCTGAAAACAGAGCTTGAAAAGCAGGGGCACGCTGTTTTTATCTTTACGACGACAGATAAGGATGTCAATCGTTATGAAGATTGGCAAATTATCCGCATTCCAAGTGTTCCTTTTTTTGCTTTTAAGGATCGCCGCTTTGCCTATCGAGGTTTCAGCAAGGCACTGGAAATTGCTAAACAGTATCAGCTGGATATCATTCATACTCAGACAGAATTTTCTCTTGGCTTGTTGGGGATTTGGATTGCGCGTGAATTGAAAATTCCAGTCATCCATACCTATCACACCCAGTACGAAGACTATGTGCATTATATCGCTAAGGGTATGTTGATTCGTCCGAGTATGGTCAAGTACTTAGTAAGAGGTTTCTTGCATGATGTGGATGGGGTTATTTGCCCGAGTGAGATTGTTCGTGACTTGCTATCTGACTATAAAGTCAAGGTTGAAAAACGGGTCATTCCTACTGGTATTGAATTAGCCAAGTTTGAGCGTCCAGAAATCAAGCAAGAAAATCTAAAAGAACTACGTAGTAAATTAGGGATTCAAGATGATGAAAAGATGCTACTTAGTCTCTCCAGAATTTCCTATGAAAAAAATATTCAAGCAGTACTAGCAGCCTTTACAGAAGTTCTGAAAGAAGAAGACAAGGTCAAACTGGTGGTAGCTGGGGATGGTCCTTATCTGGATGATCTCAAAGAGCAAGCTCAGAAATTAGAGATTCAAGACTCCGTTATCTTTACAGGGATGATTGCTCCTAGTGAGACGGCTCTTTACTATAAGGCGGCGGATTTCTTCATTTCAGCATCGACAAGTGAAACCCAAGGTTTGACCTACTTGGAAAGTTTAGCTAGTGGAACGCCTGTCATTGCTCATGGAAATCCTTATCTGGACAATCTTATCAGTGATAAAATGTTTGGAACCTTGTACTATGGGGAACATGATTTAGCTGGAGCTATTTTAGAAGCTTTGATTGCGACGCCGGACATGAATGATCATACCTTATCAGAGAAATTGTACGAGATTTCAGCTGAGAACTTTGGGAAACGAGTGCATGAGTTTTATCTGGATGCCATTATTTCAAATAACTTCCAGAAAGATTTAGCAAAAGATGATACGGTCAGTCAGCGTATTTTTAAGACAGTTTTGTATCTTCCGCAACAGGTGGTTGCTGTGCCCGTAAAAGAATCTAGACGCATGCTGAAGGCTTCAAAAACACAGTTAATCAGCATAAGAGATTATTGGAAAGACCATGAAGAATAGAAAGAGGAACAGCTATGAAAAAACAATTAATGAGAAGCGGTCGTGATAAAAAGATTGCTGGTGTTTGTACCGGAGTCGCCCATTATCTAGATATGGATCCAACTATCGTTCGAGTCATTTGGGGTGTCCTTGCTTGCTGTTACGGAGCTGGAATTGTAGCTTATATCATTTTATGGATTATCGCACCAGTAGCAACTGACTATTGAAAACTAGCTGAAATCATGCTAAGATAATAGAAAATAGAATGTAACAAAGGAGATAAAAATGGCATTTGGAGATAATGGAAATCGTAAAAAAACTATGTTTGAGAAAATAACTTTAATTATCGTTGTTATTATGCTTTTAGCAAGTATTTTGGGTATTTTTGCAACTGCAATTGGTGCCCTCAGCAATCTATAAAATAGATTCAAGAAAATTTTGTGACTGGGATTTCCCAGCCCTTTTTTAAAGTGAGAAGAAATAATGAGTATGTTTTTAGATACAGCCAAGATTAAGGTCAAGGCTGGTAATGGTGGCGATGGTATGGTTGCTTTTCGCCGTGAAAAATATGTCCCTAATGGTGGTCCTTGGGGTGGTGATGGTGGACGTGGAGGCAATGTGGTCTTCGTTGTAGACGAAGGTTTGCGTACCTTGATGGACTTCCGCTACAATCGCCATTTTAAGGCTGATTCTGGTGAAAAAGGAATGACCAAAGGGATGCATGGTCGTGGTGCCGAGGACCTTAGAGTTCGTGTACCACAAGGAACGACTGTTCGTGATGCTGAGACTGGCAAGGTCTTGACAGATTTGATTGAACACGGTCAAGAATTTATTGTAGCCCACGGTGGTCGTGGTGGACGTGGAAATATCCGCTTTGCGACACCAAAAAATCCTGCACCTGAAATCTCTGAAAATGGAGAGCCAGGTCAGGAGCGTGAGTTACAATTGGAACTAAAAATCCTTGCAGATGTTGGTTTGGTTGGTTTCCCATCTGTAGGGAAATCAACACTTCTAAGTGTTATCACCTCAGCTAAACCTAAAATTGGTGCCTACCACTTTACCACTATTGTGCCAAATCTAGGTATGGTTCGTACCCAATCAGGTGAATCCTTTGCAGTAGCCGATCTGCCAGGTTTGATTGAAGGCGCTAGTCAAGGTGTTGGTTTGGGAACTCAGTTCCTCCGTCACATTGAGCGTACACGTGTCATTCTTCACATCATTGATATGTCAGCTAGTGAAGGTCGTGATCCTTATGAGGACTATCTAGCTATCAATAAAGAGCTGGAGTCATATAACCTCCGTCTTATGGAACGTCCACAGATTATCGTAGCCAACAAAATGGACATGCCTGAGAGTCAGGAAAATCTTGCAGAGTTTAAGAAAAAATTAGCTGAAAACTACGATGAATTTGAAGAGTTACCAGCAATCTTCCCGATTTCTGGTTTGACCAAGCAAGGTCTGGCAACGCTCTTGGATGCTACAGCTGAATTGTTAGACAAGACACCAGAATTCTTACTATACGACGAGTCAGATATGGAAGAAGAAGCTTACTATGGCTTTGACGAGGAAGAGAAAGCATTTGAAATTAGTCGTGATGATGATGCAACATGGGTGCTTTCTGGTGAAAAACTCATGAAACTCTTTAATATGACCAACTTTGATCGTGACGAATCAGTCATGAAATTTGCCCGTCAATTACGTGGTATGGGTGTTGATGAAGCCCTTCGTGCGCGTGGTGCTAAAGATGGTGACTTGGTTCGCATTGGTAAATTTGAGTTTGAATTTGTAGACTAGGAGATTGGTATGGGAGATAAACCGATATCTTTCCGAGATGCGGATGGCAATTTTGTTTCCGCCGCAGACGTTTGGAATGAAAAGAAATTGGAAGAACTATTTAATCGTCTCAATCCAAATCGTGCCTTGAGGTTGGCACGAACTAAAAAGGAAAATCCATCTTAAATACGTAAGATAAAACTTCAATTATCAGTCAAGTTAACTGTAACAAATAGAAGCTAAGATCGAGAAAGGGCAAAAGTTGTCCTTTCTTTTCACTTATAAATTATAGTATATTAGAATAGAATATGAACAAATTGATTAGGAAATTCAAATCAAATTTCTGACAAGGATTTAGAAGTCGTATTGTCCTATTCCAGTTTCAAAATACTATACTTTTTCTATTAAAAAAGAATTTTTTTACAAAAATGGTTGGTTATTTAGTTTATTTATGCTATAATAGGAGCAATTATTTTTAGGAGGTGCAGTATGTCTTATTTGTTTGAGATATTACCGAGTTTATTGAGCGGTGCAAGCATGACGTTACAGGTTTTTGCACTGGTCTTGATTTTTTCTATTCCCTTGGGCGTTTTGATTGCCTTTGCCTTGCAAGTCCATTGGAAGCTCCTCCATCATCTGATTAACATTTATATTTGGATCATGCGGGGGACACCCTTGCTCTTGCAATTGATCTTTATCTATTATGTGTTACCAAGCATTGGGATTCGTTTGGATCGTCTTCCTGCTGCTATCATTGCCTTTGTTTTGAATTATGCAGCTTACTTTGCTGAAATCTTCCGTGGGGGGATTGATACCATTCCTAAAGGTCAATATGAGGCTGCCAAGGTCTTGAAGTTTAATCCTTTTGATACAGTGCGCTATATTATTTTGCCTCAGGTGACCAAGATTGTTCTCCCTAGTGTATTTAATGAGGTTATGAGTTTGGTCAAGGATACCTCTCTGGTCTATGCTCTAGGAATTTCAGACCTTATCTTGGCTAGTCGCACAGCTGCCAACCGTGATGCTAGTCTGGTTCCTATGTTCTTGGCAGGAGCCATTTACTTGATTTTGATTGGGATTGTGACAATCATTTCCAAAAAAGTTGAGAAGAAGTACAGTTACTATAGATAGGAGGCTGTCATGTTAGAATTACGAAATATCAATAAAGTCTTTGGTGAAAAGCAAATTTTATCTAATTTCAGTCTAAAAATTCCTGAAAAGCAAATCCTGGCTATCGTTGGGCCTTCGGGTGGAGGGAAGACAACCCTCTTACGCATGCTTGCAGGTCTTGAAACCATTGATTCAGGGCAAATCTTTTATAATGAAGAACCTTTAGAATTGGATGAACTGGAGAAGCGCAATCTACTAGGATTTGTATTCCAAGATTTTCAACTTTTCCCTCATTTATCCGTTCTAGATAATTTGACCTTATCTCCTGTGAAAACCATGGGAATGAAGCAGGATGAGGCTGAGAAGAAGGCGCGAGGTCTTTTGGAACAGTTAGGACTAGCAGGGCACGCAGATGTCTATCCATTTTCACTATCTGGTGGGCAAAAGCAGCGAGTAGCCTTGGCGCGTGCTATGATGATTGACCCGGAAATCATTGGCTACGATGAACCAACTTCTGCCCTAGATCCAGAATTACGCTTGGAAGTGGAAAAACTGATCTTGCAAAATAGGGAACTTGGCATGACACAGATTGTGGTTACCCATGATTTGCAGTTTGCGAAAAATATCGCAGATCAGATTCTCAAGGTTGAGCCCAAGTAGGAGGTGCTGATGACTAATAAGAAAATTGCTTTAGTATTGGTTTCGCTCCTAAGCCTCTTTTTAACTGCATGTACTCAGAAGGCTAGTGATCCAAAGCAGGATAACTGGGATAAGTATCAAGAGCAGGGGAGTATAACCATTGGTTTTGACAATACCTTCGTACCTATGGGATTTGAAGAAAAGAATGGCCAATATACAGGATTTGATATTGATTTGGCACAAGCTGTCTCAGAAAAATTAAGTGTTAAGGTGCAATTTCAACCAATTGACTGGGATATGAAGGAAACGGAATTGCAAAATGGAACTATAGATGCCATCTGGAATGGCTATTCTGCCACTGATGAACGGCGAGAGAAGGTTGCCTTTAGTATTCCATATATGGAAAATCAGCAAGTTCTAGTTGCCAAGAAAAGCCAGCAGATTCATTCAGTAGAGGATATGAAGGATAAGACCTTAGGTGCCCAAGCTGGGTCCTCTGGTTATTTGGATTTTGAAGCCCAGCCAGATTTACTGAAAAATCGTGTTAAAGACCAGAAGGCCAATCAATACCAGAGTTTCAATGAAGCCTTGATTGATTTGAAGAATGATCGAATTGATGCCTTGTTGATTGACCGAGTGTATGCTAATTACTATCTCCAGTCTGATGGTATATTAAATGACTACAATGTCTTTTCAGCAGGATTTGAAAGTGAATCCTTTGCGGTCGGAGTTAGACAAGCTGACAAAAGATTACTACAAGTTTTAAACCAAGCTTTTGTTCAACTTTACCAAGAAGGGAAGTTCCAAGAAATCAGCCAAAAATGGTTTGGAGAAGATGTAGCAACCAAAGAAGTGAAAAGTAGAGATTGAGTGTTACCTCAGTCTCTTTTTGCATCGAAAAATCCCCTGACAAGAGTCAGAGGATAAGAGTATTATTTCATTGTTGGGAAGAGCAATACATCACGGATAGTTGTTGTATCAGTGAGGAGCATGCAGAGACGGTCGATACCGATTCCCAAACCACCTGTTGGAGGCATACCATATTCAAGAGCCTCGATGTAGTCATAGTCGATGCCTGTCGCTTCATCGTCACCAAGTTCTTTGGCTTTAGCTTGGGCTTCGAAACGGCTAAGCTGATCGATTGGATCGTTCAACTCAGTAAAGGCATTACCGTACTCCTTAGTCATGATGAAGAGCTCGAAACGGTCAGTAAAGCGTTCGTCTTCAGGATTTTTCTTAGCAAGTGGAGATACAGCTACTGGATGTCCATAGACAAAGGTTGGTTGGATCAAGGTTTCTTCAACAAACTCTTCAAAGAAGGCATTGATAATATGGCCAACTTCAGTGTAGTGTTTCTCAACAGGAACTTTCTTCTCAGCAGCGATAGCTTTAGCTTCTTCCAAAGTCATGTCTTGCCAGAAATCTACACCAGTAATCTCTTTGATAGCATCCACCATGTGAACACGTTTAAATGGTTCGTTAATCTTGATTTCAGTACCTTGGTAGTTAACTGGACCATCACCTTTAACAGCTTTAGCAGCGTGCTGGATAATGCCTTCGGTCAAGTCCATGATGTCTTGGAAGTCTGCATAAGCTTGGTAGACTTCGATCGAAGTGAACTCAGGGTTGTGAGTAGCATCCATTCCTTCGTTACGGAAGATACGGCCAATTTCATAGACGCGTTCCATACCACCAACGATAAGGCGTTTTAAGTGAAGCTCAGTTGCGATACGAAGCACCATATCAATGTTTTGGGCATTGTGGTGAGTGATAAATGGACGGGCAGCAGCACCACCAGCCTCGTTGTGAAGAACAGGTGTTTCTACTTCAAGGAAGCCTTTTTGGTCAAGGTAACGACGGATTTCAGAAATGATTTTTGAACGAGTGACAAAGCGTTCAAAGCTTTCACGGTTAGAAATCAAGTCAAGGTAACGTTTACGGTAAATTGTTTCAACGTCAGTCAAACCGTGGAATTTCTCTGGAAGTGGACGAAGAGCCTTAGACAAGTGTGTAATGTGAGTCGCCTTGATAGAGAGTTCTCCCATATCTGTACGCATTACTTCACCTTCGACACCAAGGAAATCACCTAGGTCTGCTTTTTTGAAGATTTCGTAGTTTTCTTCACCGACAGCATCTTTACGTACGTAGATTTGGATTTGACCTTCGCGGTCTTGAAGGTGGGCAAAGCCAACTTTTCCTTTACCACGTTTAGTTACCAAGCGTCCTGCGATAGTAGCTGTTTCGTTTTTATCGTGTAATTGTTCTTTATCAAGGTCAGCAAATTTATCTTTTAATTCTTGTGAATTTGCAGTGCGTTCAAAGCGTTTTCCGAAAGGATCGATTCCTTGTTCACGAAGCGCAGCCATTTTTTCACGGCGAACGATCTGCTGGTCATTTAGTTCTTCCATATGTTCTGTTGACATGGGATCCTCCTAGTTTTACTCAAAATTGAATACGATGAGTCATTTTTGCGATACTTCCATTTTATCATAAATAAGCAAGAAATTCACGGATAATCTTTCAAAACTAAAAAGAACTTGACGCTAAAATCAAGTTCTGTTATTGATAGGAAGTATCATTCCAAGTATTGAGAGTGAATGTTTCAAAATCATGGGTTTCAAGAATGGTCAGGCTGGCATTTGCTAGACCGCCATCTTTACGAAGAAGAGGTTCTTTATAACCTAAAAGAGTACGGAGACTGGCAGTAAGATTAGCGCCGTGGCCGACAATTAGAATACGCTCAGCCGGACTATCTTTGAGTGATTTGATAAATTGGATGGTCCGTTGAGTTGTGCTATGGAGGGATTCAGCTTCAAACATTTGAGTGTCAAACTTGGCAAGATTCGTACGGAAAGCCTGGATTTGTTGCGGGTAAATAGCTTCCAAAGTTGCGATTTTCAAACCTTCTAATTTCCCCAGCTGCCATTCACGGAGATTAGGAACACTTTCTAAAGGACAGGGCGTCTGGAGTTGACTTTGGATAATTTCAGCAGATTTGATTGCTCGAGGTAAATCACTTGAATAAATTTGTTCAAAAGGAATTTCCTTGAGATACTGGCCAAGTTTTTTGAGGATGTCAATGGATTCAGGAAGTAGGGGAGAATCTCCACTAGCACCTTGAAAGCGTCCTTCCTGATTCCAGACTGTACGGCCATGGCGGACAAAGTATAGTTTCATTACTTGCTGTCCTCCAAGATATCTTCAAAGTCAGCCTTTACAAAGCTAGCCAAGTCTTGTGGTGCGACGATAATGCTGTGACCAACTTCCCCAGCAGAGACAATCATTTGATCCAAGTCTAAGGCGATCTTATCGATAAAAATGGGGTAATTGTGTTTCTGACGAATGCCGACAGGATTATTGGCTCCATGAATATAACCTGTTGTTTTTTCCAAGTCTTTTTGAGGAATCATGCTCACTTTTTTATTGCCAGAAATTTTAGCTAGTTTCTTTTCAGACAAGTGTTGAGTGATGGGAACAATTCCGATAATCGGTCCGGTCTTATCTCCTAAAAGAGCCAAGGTTTTGAAAATCTGATCTCGTTCATAACCTTGCGGAAGTTCTCCTTCCAGAGCATTGATTTGAATTCCCTGATGTGAGATACCTGATTTAGACAGGATTTGTTCCACCAATGTTTTTTTGATTTTAACTTTTTTTGCCATTATTTATACTTATCCTCCAATTGGCTCATCCAAATACCAAGCCAGATTCCCAAGGCAAAGAAGAAGGCGATGATGACATACCCAACAAGTGAAAGGCCTGTGTATTGGATGCTTTCAGCGTTTCCTGCATTTGGAATCAAGATCAAAAGGGTACTTGATAGGACGATCCCGATGATGAAATGATAGACGCGAGAGTGGTAGTTATTTAAGGCATAATCCATCAATTTTGAAAAAATGATGAGAGTTGTACCTGCTCCGATTCCAATCGGGAAGAAGGTTCCTAAGAGGTCAAAGGTTTTAAAACCAGTCAACATAGGAGCATAGAGTCCCAAAATCAAAAGTAGATTTGATGGACTGAGACCAGGAACCAATACTCCAAGAGCCAGTAGTGCACCTGCTAAAACAAAATTAAGAAAGCTTGCGTTTAAGGTCCCAACGACAAAATTTAAGGCATAGAGACCTAGTCCAGAAATGATAAAGGTGGCCCAGAACCAAGCTAAATCAATCTTGTCTCTGTCAGATTCTCGAGTTGATTCTTTTAGTAGGCTAGGAACAGTACCAATGATGGCCCCTGCAAAGCTCCATAAGACAAAGACCTGATAATTTTCAAGCAGGTATTCAATCGGATAAGAAAATAAGCCGATTCCCAGAAGCATACCGATGGCAACTGGAATAAAGTACAAAACATTTTCTTTAAAGTCTTTAAAGGGGTGGGCCAGAAAGCCAATCATTCGTTCATAAATCCCTAAGATTGCTGCTAGAACCCCTCCGGAAATTCCCGGTAGGATAAAACCAAGAGCAATCACAATCCCTTTAATAAGGCGTGCTAACCATGAGAGCATATTTTTCCTCCAACTATTTCTATTTCAAAAAATCCTTACTATATTGTATCACAATCAAACACAAAAGAAAAAGCAAATGATAAACAAATGCTTTTAAGGTTTTAAAAAGAGTTTTCTAAAAGTTTCTTCTTTGTTTTTTAAGGAAGAGATGACGTTGATATCCAAATCGTGATTAAAGCCAGCAATTTTTCCTTTAGAAGTGTACTGGTGGATGTCGTAATCTAAATCAGTTTTTGGAGTTGCCTCGTAGAATCCTGAGTCAGAACCATAGGACGGAATCCAAATAGAAGAAAATTTTGTAGTGTCAATACTATGTTCTTCCATGAAATAAACACCAACGTAGATTCCAATGTCTTTAGCTCCTAGTGATTCTAGTTTGGCTCGAAAGGCTTCAACCCCTTCGTTCATATTGGACATGGTTTTTTCTTCAACATCTAACCAATAGTAGCTAGGGTTATAGGGAGAGGCAGCATTATAAAAAACTTCAGCTGCTTTTTCCATTTCTTGGACACTTTTTCCAGCTAAATAAGCATAAACACCAACTGGGACATTTCGTTTTTGAAACTCAGTGATATGGGTTTTAAAAGCCTTATCTACCCCATTAACAAAGGAGGCATCGTTCTCTTTGGACGTTTGAGCGCCACTATGGACGCGAACAATGGCTCCAGAAATGTTTTGGGACAGAGTATCGTAATTAATTTCCTCAGGACGCTGCCAACCAGAAACATCAATTACCGGTTTATCTAAGTTATGTAATGCCTGGGTTTTTATTTGAGTAATATTTGATTTTGTTTTTACAGGATGATCTTCATAATGGGGGCGATTTAGGATTAATATAAAAATCATAATCCCAAAAAAACCAAATAAAATAAGCGGATTAAATTTCTTTCTCATATTTCATCATTTTACCTTAAAAATCAAAAAAAATCAAAAAAAATACTCAAAAAATGGGTTAGGGAAGGGACTTTGGAGCATTTTTTCATTCAAGATCGCGGAATGATTTGAAATATGGTATAATAAAAGGGAATTTCTATAGAAAAGAGAAGATTATGTCAAATTATGCCATCATTTTAGCAGCGGGTAAAGGGACTCGCATGAAATCTGATTTGCCAAAAGTGTTGCACAAGGTTGCGGGTATTTCTATGCTGGAACATGTTTTCCGTAGTGTGGGAGCTATCCAACCTGAAAAGACAGTAACAGTTGTCGGACACAAGGCAGAATTGGTTGAGCAGGTCTTGGCTGGACAGACAGAATTTGTGACTCAATCTGAACAGTTAGGAACGGGTCATGCAGTTATGATGACAGAGCCTATTTTAGAAGGTTTGTCAGGTCACACCTTGGTCATTGCAGGAGATACTCCTTTAATCACAGGTGAAAGCTTGAAAAACTTGATTGATTTCCACATCAATCATAAAAATGTGGCCACTATCTTGACTGCTGAAACAGATAATCCTTTTGGCTATGGACGAATTGTTCGTAATGACAATGCAGAGGTTCTTCGCATCGTTGAGCAAAAGGATGCTACAGATTTTGAAAAACAAATCAAGGAAATTAACACTGGAACTTACGTTTTTGACAATGAGCGTTTGTTCGAGGCTTTGAAAAATATTAATACCAATAACGCTCAAGGTGAATACTATATTACAGATGTCATTGGCATTTTCCGTGAAGCTGGTGAAAAAGTTGGCGCTTATACTTTGAAAGATTTTGATGAAAGTCTTGGGGTAAATGACCGTGTGGCACTTGCGACAGCTGAGTCAGTTATGCGTTGTCGCATCAATCATCAGCACATGATCAATGGTGTTAGCTTTGTCAATCCAGAAGTAACTTATATTGATATTGATGTGGAGATTGCGCCTGAAGTTCAAATCGAAGCCAATGTTACCTTGAAGGGGCAAACGAAAATTGGTGCTGAGACTGTTTTGACAAATGGAACATATGTAGTGGATAGCACTATCGGAGCAGGAGCTATTATTACCAACTCTATGATTGAGGAGAGTAGTGTTGCAGACGGTGTGACAGTCGGTCCTTATGCCCACATTCGTCCAGGTTCAAGTCTGGGTGCCCAAGTCCATATTGGAAACTTTGTTGAGGTTAAAGGTTCTTCTATCGGGGAGAATACTAAGGCTGGTCATTTGACTTATATCGGAAACTGTGAAGTGGGTAGTAACGTTAATTTTGGTGCAGGAACCATTACAGTCAACTATGACGGCAAAAACAAATACAAGACAGTCATCGGTAACAATGTCTTTGTTGGTTCAAATTCAACCATTATTGCGCCAGTTGAGTTAGGTGACAATTCCCTCGTTGGAGCTGGTTCAACTATTACTAAAGATGTTCCAGCGGATGCCATTGCCATTGGTCGCGGTCGTCAGGTCAATAAAGATGAATATGCAACACGCCTTCCTCATCATCCTAAGAATCAGTAGGAGTCTATCATGGAATTTGAAGAAAAAACGCTTAGCCGAAAAGAAATCTATCAAGGACCAATATTTAAACTGGTCCAAGATCAGGTTGAATTACCAGAAGGTAAAGGAACTGCCCAACGAGATTTAATTTTCCACAATGGAGCTGTCTGTGTTTTAGCCGTAACGGATGAGCAAAAACTTATCTTGGTCAAGCAGTATCGTAAGGCTATCGAGGCTGTCTCTTACGAAATTCCAGCTGGAAAATTGGAAGTAGGAGAAAATACAGACCCTGTAGCAGCAGCCCTTCGTGAATTAGAGGAAGAAACAGCCTATACAGGGAAGTTAGAACTCTTGTATGATTTTTACTCAGCTATTGGCTTCTGTAATGAAAAGTTAAAACTATACCTAGCTAGCGATTTGACAAAGGTGGAAAATCCACGTCCGCAGGATGAAGACGAAACTTTGGAAGTCTTTGAAGTGAGTCTAGAAGAAGCTAAGGAATTGATCCAATCAGGTCATATTTGTGATGCCAAGACAATTATGGCTGTTCAGTATTGGGAATTGTACAAAAAATAGAGGAGGTCAGTATGGGTAAACCTTTATTAACGGATGAAATGATTGAAAGAGCTAATAGAGGCGAAAAAATTTCAGGTCCTCCTTTGCTAGATGATGAGGAGACAAAGATTTTACCAACTTCTTCCCGTTTTGGTTATGCCAATCCTAAGGAACATGGTTTTAGCCAGGAAACCTTGAAGATTCAAGTCGAACCGTCTATTCATAAAAGCCGTCGCATTGAAAATACTAAGAGAAATGTCTTCAATTCTAAGTTAAATAAAATCTTATTTGCTGTCATCTTTCTCTTGATTTTGCTTGTGTTAGCAATGAAACTTTTGTAATAGAAAAGGAATTGAAATGAAAATAGGAATTATTGCGGCTATGCCAGAAGAACTGGCGTATCTGGTCCAGCATTTAGAAAATGCTAAGGAGCAAGTTGTTTTGGGGAATACCTATCACACAGGAAGCATTGCCTCTCATGAAGTCGTTCTTGTAGAAAGTGGAATAGGGAAGGTCATGTCTGCTATGAGTGTGGCGATTTTGGCTGATCATTTCCAAGTGGATGCTCTCATTAATACGGGCTCAGCTGGGGCAGTAGCAGAAGGTATTGCTGTTGGGGATGTCGTGATTGCTGACAAATTAGCCTATCATGACGTGGATGTCACAGCTTTTGGTTATGCTTATGGACAAATGGCGCAACAACCGCTTTATTTCGAATCAGACAAAACCTTCGTAGCCAAAATCCAAGAGAGTTTATCTCAATTGGACCAAAAATGGCATCTTGGTTTGATTGCTACAGGAGATAGTTTTGTTGCAGGAAATGACAAGATAGAAGCGATTAAGTCCCATTTCCCAGAAGTTTTAGCCGTTGAGATGGAGGGAGCAGCTATTGCTCAGGCAGCGCATGCCCTTAATCTTCCAGTCTTAGTTATCCGAGCTATGAGTGACAATGCCAATCATGAAGCAAACATCTCTTTTGATGAGTTTATTATCGAAGCTGGACGTCGCTCTGCCCAAGTCTTATTAACCTTTTTGAAGGCTTTAGATTAAGCGAAAATTTGACAGTTTTTCTAGCTTATGATAAGATTTAAGTAAAGAAAAGCTAGAAAACGTTTCAGAGGATATTATGAGTATTGAAATGACCGTCAGTGAGATTGCAGAGGTTTTAGGATTATCTCGCCAAGCAATCAATAACCGTGTCAAAGAATTACCAGAAGAAGACACAGATAAAAATGACAAAGGGGTAACAGTCGTTACCAGAAGTGGCTTGATTAAGCTAGAAGAAATCTATAAAAAAACGA
This sequence comes from Streptococcus pseudopneumoniae, assembly GCF_001074825.1. Taxonomy (GTDB): domain Bacteria; phylum Bacillota; class Bacilli; order Lactobacillales; family Streptococcaceae; genus Streptococcus; species Streptococcus pseudopneumoniae_C. The sequence goes on along the minus strand of NZ_JUPG01000046.1, from coordinate 10,262 downwards.
TTTTTGAAGATGAGCCTGTCAGTGAAGATGTCAAGCAACGTGAACTGATGGAGATTCTAGTGGATGAGAAGAATGCAGAAATTCTTCGTCTCTATGAACAATTAAAAGCCAAGGATCGTCAGTTATCAGAAAAAGACGAGCAGATGCGTATCAAAGACCGTCAGATTGCTGAGAAAGACAAACAACTCGATCAGCAGCAACAATTGACTCTTCAAGCCATGAAGGATCAAGAAAATCTTAAGCTAGAGCTGGACCAAGCAAAAGAAGAAGTCCAATCAACTAAGAAAGGCTTTTTTGCTCGTTTATTTGGAGGATAATCAAGGAGCTGTTTAGGTTATGTGCTAACCTAATGGCTTCTTTTATTTGTGAATAGTATAGTTGCTCAAAATGAATAAGAAGATAGACAGTAGAGGAGAAGGATAGAATGGAACGATTAGAAGATTACATTGCTTTTGACTTAGAATTTAATCAGCACGAAGGACAAACACACTTGATTCAAGTTTCGGCAGTGCGTTTTAGAGATGGTCAGGAAATCGATGCCTATGATTCCTATGTTCATACAAGTGTGCCTTTAAAAAGCTTTATCAATGGTTTGACTGGGATTACGGCTGAGACCTTAAAAGATGCTCCTCCAGTGGAGAAAGTTATAAAAGATTTCCAAGAGTTTGTGGGTTCTTTACCGATGGTTGGATACAATGCTGCTAAAAGTGATTTGCCTATTCTAGCAGAGCATGGTTTAGACTATAGCCAGCAGTACAAGGTGGATTTGTATGATGAAGCTTTTGAACGTCGTAGTTCAGATTTACATGGTATTGCCAATCTCAAATTGCAAACCGTCGCCTCATTTCTTGGATTTCAAGGGCAGTCCCATAATAGCTTGGAGGATGCTCGGATGACGGCGCGTGTTTACGAGTCCTTTCTAGAGTCCGATCAAGCTAGAGAATTGTTAGGGACAGAAAGTAGCCTGTCGAACAATCCTTTTGGAGGCTTGGACTTGTCTCAATTATTTGACTAGGAGTGCCTATGAAACCTGAAAAACCTAAAAATCTAGGTTTTAAGCAGATATACTTTAATCTAGATAAAATACTTTTTCTCTTTTTCTTGATATTCATGATGATTGAGTTTGTCTGGTTACCACTTAATTCTTTGATTGCTGGACTGTTGCTCCGTCAGACAGGTTATCTCTTTCTTTCCTACAATAATATTTTTGCCATTATAAAGGGTTCTCCCTTTGTTAGTCTTGCTTTATTTGTTCTGGTAATCGTTAATTTACTAATCGCCTATTACCAGATAGGGCTTCTCTTTATCGGAGCTCGACACCTCCTCTATCATGAAAAGAGAACTCTGCTGGAGTACAGTCGCAAGGTCTTTCGTCAGAGTTTCTTATTCATGAGACAAGTGACGATTTCCAAAATGGCCTTTATCTTCTTTTATGTCATGATGCTTTTTCCATTGATTCGAAAGATTTTAAAGATTTATTATCTCAATAAAATTGTTATTCCTGATTTTATTGTGACATACTTTGAAGATAAGTATTGGCTGTTAGGATTAATTATTTTTATATTTGCTCAGATGATGTTTTATATTTCCGTTCGTTTAATGTTCGCTTTACCCCAGATTTTTTTTGATCGAAGAAGGGTTAAAGAGTCAATCAGTTATAGCTTGAAAAAAACGAAAAAACATTCTTGGTTTTATATCTGGAACTTATTTTGGATTGTCGTCAAAACCTACCTATTTTTCATTCTTTTATTGATTCCAATCTTAGCAGGTCAGGCACTGATGGATGGTCTGACCCATAAGGAATCTCTTGTTCTGGGAATTATCAACTTTGTCTTGATTAAGAATTTCCACTATATGGCCTTAACTTACTTTCTCATTAAGTTCGTTTCCTTCTTAACAGGAGAAGAACTAGAAATCACGCCAAGGAGAAAGAAAGATCACTGGATGAGATGGGGAGTGATGGGCTGTGCCGGTATTTTTTTCGCTCTTGAGGGTTATGTTTATTTGGAAGCTCCAGTTGCCAATAAACCTTTAGTTATTTCTCATAGAGGTGTCTCCAATAGGAATGGTGTGCAGAATACAGTTCAATCTTTAGAAAAAACAGCGCAGTTATCACCAGACTTAGTTGAAATGGATGTCCAAGAAACCAAAGATGGCCAGTTCGTCATGATGCATGATGCCAATATCAAGAATTTGACAGGAGTCAATGCCAATCCCCAGGATCTAACTTTGGATGAATTAACCAAACTCGATATTTCAGAAAACGGCTATCATAGCAAGGTGTCTAGTTTTGATGACTACCTTAACAAAGCCAATGAATTGCATCAAAAACTCCTCATTGAAATTAAAACCAGTCGAAAAGATAGTCCAGATATGATGAAACGCTTTATGGACAAATATGGAGCCATCATTAAGCAGAACGGCCACCAGATGCAGTCCTTGGACTACCATGTGATTGACCAGGTGTTGGCCTATGACTCACGAATTCCAGTTTATTTCATCCTGCCTTACAATAGTATTTTTCCAAGAACCAAAGCTACAGGTTACACTATGGAGTATTCAACTTTAGATGAAAATTTTGTCAACAAGCTATGGAATACCGATCAGAAATTGTACGTGTGGACCATCAATAGTTCAGAGTCCTTTGATAAATCTGTTCAGCTAGGAGCTGATGGTATGATAACTGATGATTTGGAAATGGTTCAAGAGCAAGTTACCATTGCCCAAGAAGACCCAGAGTATACGGATTTACTGTTTAAACAGGCAATGGAATTTTTTAATTTTTAGTGATCATAATCACCCGTCTAACGGGTGATTTGAGGGCTATCAGCTCAAAACCAGAGACTGAGCAAAAACTCACCTTTAAGACAGAAAAAAACGAGCAACGTATCAGTTGGATATGCTCGTTTTTTCTGTTCTAGTTTATATAACAGATTGAATCTAGAGTGGTACACCGTATATACTAAACATTTTTAGAAATTAATTAGAGTTTCTAAATCAATTTGTTTATATCTTATTTCAATCTATTATAATTAAAAAACAACAAAATAGAAACTAATATCTATGAAGTGGTTGAGATAGACTATTTATGTTAGATGTAAAGGTCTTACTAACTTCTGCATGAAGAAGGATTTCGAATATAAGGTAAATGAAAAATGGATCTTGCCCCCCTTTGGAGCAGATGAGAGAGTATTGTTGGCGCGTGCAGAGTTTATAAATAAGTTATCACAACATAGCTAGGTTTCAATTATATGAGTATGAATCTCATATAATTGGTCAAGAATTTACCCTCTAAAACATCAATTATATAAAAACACAGTCTTTCTTTGGCTTGATTGTGGTCAAGGCTGAAGTCACTGTGTAGTTTTATTTTTAAGTTAATTTTTTCTTAAATCATGTGCTTACTGAGGATTGCTTTTATTTTCTGAAGTTGGCGTATTGACCTGTTTTTCGTTTTCAGTAGCAGGTTTACTTGGAGCAGGAGTAGGGTCCTGAGTTGCTGTTTTATGCTCTTCTTTTTTCTCTTCCTTAACACTAGATTTTGGTGTTTCTTCTTGTTGTGTTTTTTCTTGAGTGGTGTTATTTTCCTTATTTGGACTAGTATTTTCCTGAGGGGATTCTTTTTGAATTTCTTTGACAATTGTTGTCTGGCTTGTCGTAGGTTCTTTTTTAGTATTTTTGTTATTATCCAAGGCGTTCATGATCGTGATACTCGCGGTAATCAAGCCAAGGATACTACCAATAGTAGCAACGGTTTTTTGGAAGACCGTAAAGCCTTTTTTGATGTGTTCTGTTTTGGGTTTTGAAGTTCTACGATAATTAGACATACATTCTCTCCTTTAATTAAAATTTATTATACCGCATTTCTTTAAAAAAATCTTAAAAAAAGAGGAATTGCCCTTTCTTGTCGCAGACTCTGTTTCATGATACAATAGAAGGAGTGATTTTAGAAAGCGTGAGAAAACATGATTTACTTTGATAATTCGGCGACGACCAAGCCTTATCCTGAAGCCCTTGAAACTTATATGCAGGTGGCTTCAAAAATTTTAGGAAATCCATCTAGTCTCCATCGTTTGGGAGACCAGGCAACACGAATCTTAAATGCTTCCCGCCAACAGATTGCCGATTTGATTGGCAAGAAAAGTGACGAAATCTTCTTTACCTCTGGTGGAACAGAAGGAGATAACTGGGTTATCAAGGGTGTGGCCTTTGAAAAAGCCCAGTTTGGCAAGCACATCATTGTATCAGCCATTGAACATCCAGCAGTCAAAGAGTCAGCCCTCTGGTTGAAATCTCAAGATTTTGAGATAGATTTTGCTCCAGTTGATGAGAAAGGATTTGTGGATGTAGAAGCTCTAGCAGATTTGATACGACCTGATACGACCCTTGTTTCCATCATGGCAGTAAACAATGAAATCGGCTCTATCCAGCCTATTAAGGCTATTTCAGAACTTTTGGAAGACAAGCCAACTATTTCCTTCCATGTTGATGCGGTTCAAGCACTTACCAAGATTCCAACTGAAAAATATTTGACAGAACGAGTGGATTTCGCGACCTTCTCGAGCCATAAGTTTCATGGTGTCCGTGGTGTTGGCTTTGTCTATATTAAGTCTGGCAAGAAGATTACGCCTCTTTTAACAGGTGGTGGCCAAGAGCGTGATTATCGTTCGACAACTGAAAATGTGGCAGGGATTGCAGCGACAGCTAAGGCCCTCCGTTTGTCTATGGAAAAGCTAGATATTTTTACAAGCAAAACTGAGCAGATGAAGGCAGTGATTCGCCAATCGCTTTTGGACTATCCGGATATATTTGTCTTCTCTGATGAGGAAGGCTTTACCCCTCATATCCTGACTTTTGGAATTAAGGGTGTTCGAGGTGAAGTCATCGTTCACGCCTTTGAAGACTATGATATTTTCATTTCCACAACCTCTGCTTGTTCGTCCAAGGCTGGTAAACCTGCAGGTACCTTGATTGCTATGGGAGTGGACAAAGATAAGGCCCAATCAGCTGTGCGTCTTAGCCTAGACCTTGAAAATGATATGAGTCAGGTAGAGCAGTTTTTGACCAAGTTAAAATTAATTTACAATCAAACTAGAAAAGTAAGATAGGAGCATTTATGCAGTATTCAGAAATTATGATTCGTTACGGAGAATTGTCAACCAAGCACAAAAATCGTATGCGTTTCATCAATAAACTTCGCAACAATATTTCAGACGTTTTGTCTATCTATCCCCAAGTAAAAGTAACAGCAGATCGTGATCGTGCCCATGCTTACCTCAATGGAGCTGATTACACAGCAGTAGCAGAATCCCTCAAGCAAGTCTTTGGAATTCAAAACTTTTCTCCCGTTTATAAGGTTGAAAAGTCCGTGGATGTTCTTAAATCTGCTGTCCAAGAGATTATGAAAGAAACTTACAAGGAAGGGATGACCTTTAAAATCACTGGTAAACGTAGCGACCACACCTTTGAACTTGATAGTCGTGAACTCAATCAAACTCTTGGTAGTGCTGTTTTCGAGGCTATTCCAAACGTACAAGCTCAGATGAAAAATCCTGATATCAATCTTCAGGTGGAGATTCGTGAGGAGGCTGCCTATATTTCCTATGAAACTTTTCGTGGAGCAGGAGGATTACCTGTGGGAAGTTCTGGTAAAGGCATGCTCATGTTGTCGGGAGGGATTGATTCACCTGTGGCAGGTTATCTAGCTCTTAAACGAGGGGTAGATATTGAAGCCGTTCACTTTGCCAGCCCACCTTACACTAGTCCAGGTGCTCTCAAGAAAGCCCAAGATTTAACTCGTAAATTAACCAAGTTTGGGGGCAATATCCAGTTTATCGAAGTACCTTTCACAGAGATTCAAGAGGAAATCAAGGCTAAAGCTCCAGAAGCCTATCTTATGACCTTGACACGCCGTTTTATGATGCGGATTACTGATCGTATTCGTGAGGTGCGAAATGGTTTGGTTATCATCAATGGGGAAAGTCTTGGTCAAGTAGCTAGCCAGACCTTGGAAAGCATGCAGACTATCAACGCTGTGACCAGCACTCCAGTCATTCGTCCTGTGGTTACTATGGACAAATTGGAAATCATTGACATCGCTCAGGCAATCGATACCTTTGATATTTCTATCCAGCCTTTTGAAGACTGCTGTACGATTTTTGCACCTGACCGTCCTAAGACAAATCCTAAGATTAAAAATGCAGAGCAGTATGAAAAACGAATGGATGTTAAGGGCTTAGTTGAGCGAGCAGTAGCAGGGATTATGATCACTGAGATTACACCTCAAGCTGAAAAAGATGAAGTCGATGACTTAATTGACAATCTTCTCTAATCATAAAATCCAAAAGAATTTAGAAAATTAAATGAAAAAGTTAGTTTTTAATCTAAATAAACAATAAACACTAGCTTAAAAATCATGACCACACAGTGATTTCGTCTTGAATGATTATCAAGTTGAAAGAAACACTGTGTGGTTTTTAAATAGTTTGTGCTTCAGAGATTAAATTCTCGGCTGATTTTTTGATATTTATAAAGATAAAACTCACCTCTGCTGAGACCTCTTACTGATCTTATATATGGATTCTATGTATGTCAAAACAAGTTCAGTTATTGAACAGATTGCACCAAATGATATAGAAGAATAATTTGAGTTTTTTATGTAATTTTTATATAGGATTCATTACGACAGATACCTTAGATTTTTTTATTGAAGAAATTTTCTGAAAATTACAAAATATACTTGCTATTTTAGAAAAATAGTGTAGAATAAAAGAAATAGGTTTTTAGAATAAGGAGTGGAATATGACAGTAACGATTGATTGGGAAAATCTCGGTTTTTCCTATATGAAATTACCTTATCGCTACATTGCTCATTTTAAAAATGGACAATGGAATCAAGGAGAGCTTACAGAGGATGCAACCTTGCATATTTCAGAGTCTTCTCCAAGTCTTCACTATGGCCAACAAGCATTTGAAGGTTTGAAAGCTTATCGTACTAAGGATGATAGTGTTCAACTTTTCCGTCCTGACGAAAACGCCAAACGCCTGCAACGTACTTGTGATCGTCTCTTGATGCCACAAGTTCCGACAGATATGTTTGTAGAAGCTTGTAAAGCAGTTGTTCGTGCCAATGAAGAATACGTACCACCATATGGAACAGGTGGAACCCTTTATCTTCGTCCACTTTTGATTGGTGTTGGAGATATTATCGGGGTAAAACCAGCGGAGGAATACATTTTCACTATCTTTGCTATGCCAGTTGGTAATTACTTTAAGGGTGGTTTGGTTCCAACTAACTTCTTGATTCAGGATGAATACGACCGTGCTGCTCCAAATGGTACAGGCGCGGCTAAGGTTGGTGGGAACTATGCTGCCAGTCTCTTGCCAGGGAAATTGGCTAAATCACGCCATTTCTCAGATGTTATCTACCTAGACCCTTCAACTCATACAAAGATTGAAGAAGTCGGTTCAGCTAACTTCTTTGGAATTACAGCTGACAATGAATTTGTAACACCATTGAGTCCATCTATCTTGCCATCTATTACCAAATATTCTTTGCTTTATTTGGCAGAACATCGCTTGGGCTTAACTCCTATTGAGGGGGATGTTCCAATTGATAACCTGGATCGTTTTGTAGAGGCAGGTGCTTGTGGTACAGCAGCGGTTATTTCTCCAATTGGAGGTATTCAACACGGCGATGATTTCCATGTATTCTATAGCGAAACAGAAGTAGGTCCTGTGACTCGTAAACTTTATGATGAATTGACAGGAATTCAGTTTGGTGATATTGAAGCGCCAGAAGGATGGATTGTAAAAGTAGATTAAAATAAACAAAAGGAGATTTTTGATGAAATCGAAAAAGTGGCTCTTAACAGCAGGAGTGGTCCTGAGCACAACAGCTCTTTTAGTAGCTTGTGGAAAAGCTGATAAAGAAGCAGATGCACCGACAACATTTTCATATGTCTATGCAGTAGATCCAGCATCTTTGGACTATAGTATAGCGACTCGTACATCTACAACAGATGTCATCGGGAACGTGGTTGATGGTTTGATGGAAAACGACCAATACGGGAATGTTATTCCTTCCTTGGCTGAGGATTGGTCTGTGTCGAAAGATGGTTTGACCTATACCTATAAACTTCGTAAAGGGGTTAAATGGTATACTTCAGAAGGTGAAGAATATGCAGAAGTAACAGCCCATGACTTTGTAGCAGGATTGAAACACGTAGCTGACGGTAAGTCAGACGGTGTCTCTCTCATCCAAAATTCAATCAAGGGTTTGGATGCCTACATGACTGGTGAGACGAACGATTTCTCTACAGTTGGTGTCAAGGCTTTGGATGATTACACAGTCGAGTATACCCTAAACAAACCAGAAAGTTTCTGGAACTCTAAAGTTACAACAGCGACGATGTTGCCTGTAAATGAAGAGTTTTTGAAGGCATCAGGTAAAGATTATGGAGCAGTTACTCCAGCAGGGATTCTCTACAATGGTCCTTATATCTTGAAGACTTTGACTTCTAAATCGTTGATCGAATACGAGAAAAATCCAAATTACTGGGATAAAGAAAAGGTAAAAATCGAGAAGATTAAATTGACATACTACGATGGTTCAGATCAGGAATCGTTGATCCGTAGTTTCTCTTCTGGTGCTTATACAACAGCCCGTCTCTTCCCAAGTAGTTCAAACTTTGCTTCAACTTTGGAACAATACGGAGATAAAATTACTTATAGCCCACAGGACTCAAGTAGTTATTACTTCACCTTTAATGTAAATCGTCAGTCATACAATAAAACTGCAAAAACAAGTGAAGAGCAAAAAACTTCTACAAAAGAAGCTATGCTTAATAAGGAATTCCGTCAGGCTATCAACTTTGCCTTCAACCGCCATTCTTATGCTGCCCAGCTAAATGGTGAAGACGGTGCGGATAAGATTATTCGTAACAGTCTCGTTCCTGACAACTTTGTACAAGCAGGTGGTAAGAACTTTGGCCAAATCGCCCAAGCAGAGTTGGTGAACTATGGTGACCAATGGAAGGGCGTTGAGCTAGTTGATGGTAAGGATTCTATCTACAACCCTGACAAGGCTAAAGCTGCCTTTGAAAAAGCTAAGAAAGACCTAGAATCTAAAGGGGTAACCTTCCCAATTCATTTGGATGTCCCAGTTGAACAGACAGATACCATCGCCGTTCAACAAAGCAACTCTTTCAAACAGTCTATCGAATCAACTCTTGGTGCTGAAAATGTTGTCATAGATGTTCTTCAAATGACAGATAATGAAAAGGAGACAATCACTTCTCAAGCGCGTGTTCCTTCTCAAAAAGACTATGATTTGAACAGTACAGGATGGGCTCCAAGCTACCAAGACCCAGCATCTTATTTAACTATCATGGATCCTAAATCAGGTTCTGCTATGAAACACCTTGGTATTACTAAAGGAAAAGATAAGGATGTTGTAGCTAAGATTGGTTTGGATCAGTATAAGAAATTATTAGATGATGCGGATTCAGAAACTACTAATCTTGAAGAACGCTATGAAAAATATGCCAAGGCTCAAGCTTGGTTGACAGATAGTTCATTATTGATGCCAACAGCCTCATCTGGTGGTTCTCCAGTTGTAAGTAATGTTGTGCCATTCTCAAAACCATACTCACAAGTTGGTATTAAGGGTGACCCATATATCTTTAAAGGTATGAAATTGCAAAAAGATATCGTTACAACCAAAGAATATGAAGAAGCACTGAAAAAATGGCAAAAAGAAAAATTGGAATCAAACGGTAAATACCAAAAAGAACTAGAAAAACACATTAAATAAAGCAGAAAACTCTATATCAGACTTGGAATGATATAGAGTTTTTTCTTGCTAGTTTTAGGATTTTCTTGTAAAATAGAAAAAGTGAAGAGAGGTATGAAATGAGTAAGAAAGATAAAAAAATCGAAATTCAAGTAGCAGATGCAAAAGTTAATGTTGGTAAAGATAGTTTTGAAGGCTATACCTTGACTATCGGTAAAAAAGTTATCGGAGAAATTGCCGAATTAGACGGACAATTTGCCATCATAAAGAATGGGAATGTCGATAGTTTTTATAAAAAATTGGAAAAAGCTGTGGAAATTTTGATTGAAAATTATAATTTAGCAAAATAAGTCTTGTTTTTTTGAAATTTTCATGATATAATAGTCCATGTTGATTGTAGGAGAGATAGCGAAGAGGCTAAACGCGGCGGACTGTAAATCCGCTCCTTCGGGTTCGGGGGTTCGAATCC
>NZ_JUPG01000005.1 GCF_001074825.1 Streptococcus pseudopneumoniae | reverse complement strand
AGAAAGCAGCAGAAGCTCAAACAGCAGTAGATGGTGCTAAAGATAAAGGTGTAGCAGATGTTAAAGCTGTAGATCCAGAAGCCAAAGCTAAACCAGCAGCTAAGAAAGCCATCGAAGATAAATTAGCAAAACAATTGGAAGACATTGCTAACACTCCAGATGCTACAGATGATGAGAAGAAAGTTGCAGCAGATGCAGCTAAAGCTCTAGCAGAAGGAGCTAAGAAAGAAATCGATAAAGCTGGAACAGATGCAGAAGTTAAGCAACTTCAAGAAGAAGCTGAAGGTGAAATCGAAAAATCTGTACCTGTTGTAGAAGATAAGCCAAATGCACGTAAAGCAATTGAAGATGAAGCAAAAGCTAAGAAAGAAGCAATTGATGCACGTACAGACTTAACTCCTAAAGCTAAAGAAGATCTTAAAGCTCAAGTAGATGCAATCGCAGATCAAGCTAAGAAATCTGTAGATGCAGCTAAAACATCAGAAGCTGTTGATGGAATTGAAGAGTCAGATAAAGCGGCTATTAAAGCTGTAGGTGAAGTGAATATTCCGGCTGATAAAGTTCTTGTAAATAATCCAAGTGCTTTAACAGATGATGAAAAAGCTAAGGTCTTAGAAGCTGTTAAGAAAGTAAATCCAGATGCTAAAGAAATTACTCAAGACGCAGATGGAAATGTTACTGTTACAACTCCAGATGGGCACAAAGAAATCATCACTCCTGAGCAAGTAGTGAAAACTGCAGCTACAGCAAATGATCCAAAAGCAGGCAACGATATCGTTAAACCAGCGGATAAAGTAGTTGTAAATGATCCAGCTAAGTTGACAGATGCTGAGAAGGAGAAAATTAAAGCAGCAGTTGAAGCTGTAAATCCAAACTCAATTGTAGTAGTTGATGACAAAGGAAATGCTAAAGTTTCAACTCCAGATGGTCAAACACAAGTTATTCCTGTAGAAGAATTAGTACGTACTGTTGAAGATACTAAGAAACCAAATGCAGGTAACGACATCGTTAAACCAGCAGATAAGACTGTAGTAGCAAATCCAGAAAAACTTACAGATACTGAGAAGAAAGCAATCGAAGATAAAGTTAAAGCTGTAAACCCAGATGCAACAGTAGTTGTAGATGACAAAGGAAATGTTACTGTTACAACCCCAGAAGGTAAGACAGCCGTAATTCCAGCAACAGATTTGACAAAAGATCCAGAAGCTGCAACTAAACCAAATGCAGGTAACGACATCGTTAAACCAGCAGATAAGACAGCAG
>NZ_JUPG01000045.1 GCF_001074825.1 Streptococcus pseudopneumoniae | reverse complement strand
CCAGCTCTTGTAGTCCAGCAGTTGGTCTGCCTGGCTGATGGCTCGCTCGGGTTGCTGGGTAAAAGGTTTGTTCCCGAAAAACTCCAACCACGGCTTGCGAACCTTGTCTTTGCTGGTTTCTCTGTATTTTTTTAATTCCAAGAATGCCATCTTGACCAGATGGTGTTCTTGTCCATTATTGGTGATGGTCTTACAACAACGCCTCAAACTCAGCGACAGTCATGCCCAATTGTTCACTCGCAACTTCAGGTGTTAGAAGACCTTGACAGACTAGATTTAGTAACATAGACAAACTTCCTTCAACTTTTCCACGCTCCAGTCCCTGTTCTAAACCTTGTTCAATTCCCTCTGCTCGTCCACGCTCTAAACCTTTCTCCTCAGCTTGTTCCAAAGCATAGTCCTGTGCTAACAAGGCTTGTTCTTCACGCATACGTAGTTGACTAAACATTTTCCTGTCCTCC
>NZ_JUPG01000004.1 GCF_001074825.1 Streptococcus pseudopneumoniae | reverse complement strand
AGTAACTACCACCTACACGGTTAATCCTACAGATGGTAGCCTTATTCCACATGAAGGAAAACCAGTTATCAAATCGTCAACTCCTACGGTGGTCAAAGTTCCAGCCAAAGATGAGGTTGAATACCTCAAAGAAGGCGATGACGTTGTTAAGAAGACTACAAGTTACCAAGTCAATGCGAGTACAGGTACCCTTACTTCAATAGAGAAAAAGGAAGTGTTCAAGCAAGATGGTGCCAAATCAACAGTTGTGGTTACACCACTTGAGCCAATTGTTCGTTATGAAAAAGACGCCACAAGAGCCAAAGGTGAAGCTAATGTAACAACAGCTGGTACTCCAGGGACAAGTACAGTAACTACAACCTATACTGTTAATCCTACAGATGGTAGCCTCATTCCGCATGAAGGACTGGCGGTAGTAGTCCCACCAACTCCTACAGTGGTCAAAGTGCCAGCTAAGGATGAGGTTGAATACCTCAAAGAAGGTGATGATGTAGTTAAGAAGACCATAACTTATGCGGTCGATGCAAGTACGGGTTCTCTTACTCCAACAGAGACAACAGAAATCTTCAAGCGAAATGGCGCTAAATCTAAGGTTGTCGTTACGCCCCTCGAGCCAAGTGTTCGTTATGAAAAAGACGCGACAAAAGCCAAAGGTGGAGAAACTGTCACAGTAGCTGGTACTCCAGGTACTAGAACAGTCACTACCACTTATACTGTTAATCCTACAGATGGCCTCCTCATTCCGCATGAAGAACCAGCAGTGGAAGTCCCATCAACACCTACAGTGATCAAAGTGCCAGCTAAAGATGAGATTGAATACCTCAAAGACGGCGATGATGTAGTTAAGAAGACTATAACTTACGCGGTCGATGCAAGTACCGGCGCCCTTACTTCCACAGAGACAACAGAAATCTTTACACAAAATGTAGCTAAATCTAAAGTTGTGGTTACTCAAATAGAGCAAAGTGTTCGTTATGAGAAAGACGCTACGAGAGCTAAAGGAGGAGAAACTATCACAGTAGCTGGTACTCCAGGTACTAGAACAGTTACTACCACTTATACTGTTAACCCAACAGACGGTAGTCTTATTCCGCATGAAGAATCAGCAGTAGCAGTCCCATCAACACCTACAGTGGTCAAAGTCCCAGCTAAAGATGAGATTGAATACCTCAGAGACGGCGATGATGTAGTTAAGAAGACAACCAGCTACGAAGTGAATGCCAGTACAGGTGCTCTTACTCCAACAGTAAGGAAAGACATTACCAGTCCAAATGGCGCTAAATCTACAGTTGTGGTTACACCACTTGAGCCAAGTGTACGTTATGAGAAAGATGCCACAAGAGCCAAAGGTGAAGCTAATGCAACAACAGCTGGTACCCCAGGCACTAGAACAGTCACTACAACCTATACAGTTAATCCTACAGATGGTAGCCTTATTCCGCATGAAGAACCAGCAGTGGTAGTCCCATCAACTCCTACAGTGGTCAAGGTCCCAGCCAAAGATGAGATTGAATACCTCAAAGACGGCGATGATGTGGTTAAGAAGACTACAACTTACGAAGTGAATGCAAGCACAGGTGCCCTTACTCCAACAGTAAGGAAAGACATTGCCAGTCCAAATGGCGTCAAATCCAAAGTTGTAACCAAAATAATTCCGGTAACAACACGGTATGAAGCAGACAAAACCAAAGACGTAGGAACTAATACGGTTACTAATAATGGATCTGAAGGTAAGATAGTAACAACAACATCAACACTTGTTAATGCAACTAACGGTACAGTAACGGATGGAACACCGGTCGTTAGTAGGACAGAAATGGTACCAAAAGTCGTTAAAGTTGGTGCTAAGGACAAAGTCGTAGAAACACTGATTGAACCAGAAGTGGAATACGTTAAAGATGTTGAAAAAGACTTCGGTACACCAGATCAGCGTACTGAGGGTGAAAAAGGTAAAACAGTTACTACAACCACTTACGATGTAGATCCAAAGGACGGTCATATCACAGCATACGTTGGTAACCCAGTCGTCATCCCAGCAGGTAAGACAATCGTTAAAGTTGGTGTGAAAACCAAGGTTGAACAATCTAAAGATCCTGAAGGTCGTGATGTGATTGATACCACTATCTATGAAGTTGATCCAAAAACAGGTAAGGTAACTCCGACAACAGTTCGAACATATGGAACAACGAAAGAATCAACGACTGAGACAAGATCTGTACCATCCCCTGTTGTCTACGAAAAAGACGATAGTCGTGACAAAGATTCAGAACCAGTTAGAAAAGAAGGAACTCCTGGAGAAGAAACGATCACCACAACGTACACAGTAGATCCGAAGACAGGAGCTATTACTCCAATAGTAGGCGATCCAGTTCGTACGAAAGAACCAACTAATACTATTGTCAAAGTCGCAGCTAAGGATAAAGTAGAAACAACCGAAATCCCATCACCTAAGAAGTATGTGAAAGATGATACACGCGACAAAGGCCAAGGCAATGTAGAAGAAGCAGGTCAAGCAGGTTCACGTACAACAACAACTACTTACGAAGTAAATCCAGCAGATGGAACAATTACAGAAAGAGTAGGAGAACCAGTAGTAGTAAATCCAACAGCAACAATTGTCAAAGTTCCAGCTAAGGATAAAGTAGTAGAAACACTGATTGAACCAGAAGTGGAGTACGTTAAAGATGTTGAAAAAGACTTCGGTACACCAACTCAGCGTACTGAGGGTGAAAAAGGTAAAACAATTACTACAACCACTTACGATGTAGATCCAAAGGACGGTCATATCACAGAACACGTTGGTAATCTAGTCGTCATCCCAGCAGGTAAGACAATCGTTAAAGTTGGTGTTAAAACTAAGGTTGAACAATCTAAAGATCCTGAAGGTCGTGATGTGATTGATACCACTACCTATGAAGTTGATCCAAAAACAGGTAAGGTAACTCCGACAACGACTACAACGTATGGACCAATAAGTAAGAAAGGTGAGCCAGAAGTTCAAACAGAAATCCCAGAATACACAAATCCAATCTCGTCAAATGGAGTGGATGGAAACAGAAACTTAATAGATCCGCCAACAGTTGAATTACCAGAATTCAAGGGTGGAGTGAATGGTGAACTACCTGGTTCAATCACTTTACCAGAATTAACTATTGAGGTTCACTGGATTGATGAAAATGGAAATGTATTGAAACCATCTGTTAAGACAGGTAGTGAAAAGGATGCTGAACATGGATCAATTCCAGGATATGAATTTGTACGAACTGTGATTGCTGAAAATGAACCAGTACTTACCCACATTTTCAGCAAAGTAAGTGGAAGTACACATTCAAATCTAGCAACTCCACCTAAGGTAACAATTTTTGAAAATGGTGTATTACCGGATTCAATTGAATTGCCAGAGCTAATGATTGATGTTCGATGGATTGATGAAGATGGAAATGTATTGAAACCATCTGTTAAGTCAGGTAATGAAAAGGATGCTGAACATGGATCAATTCTTGGATATGAATTTGTACGAACTGTAATTGCTGAAAATGAACCAGTACTTACCCACATTTTCAGAAAAGTAAGTGGAAGTACAAATCCAAATACAAATCCAAATACAATTCCAGTAACTCCAGTCCTACCTGATACTAATGGAAATTCTGGTCATGATACACTTACACCAACAATTCCAGCTCCAACTCCAATTCCAGATGCAGTTACTCCGAATACAAATCATGAAGAGACTAGAGACACTATTGATAATAGAGCTAAAGTAAATGATTCTCAAAATGTATTGCCAACTCCAATTCCAGATGCAGTTACTCCGAACGCAAATCATGAAGATACTACAGATTTTATTGATAATAGAGCTAAGTCAAATAATTCTCAAAATGTATTACCAAATACAGGAACAGAATCAAATGTGACTCTTGCATCTCTAGGACTTCTTGGTATGCTAGGCGGTCTTGGACTTGCTTTTGGAAAGAAAAAAGAAGACTAAAGTAAAAATGTAGTCAAAATCTGAACTGTTCATTGTTAAATGGACAATGAATGTAAAAGATAAAGAAACGGCCTTGTTCCTCATTTCAAGAGGTACAAGGTTGTTTTTGTATTCTAGAAAAAGTAGATATCAATATTCGTACTTAGAGATCATGGGTTGAAATAAAATATGTACAAATGGATTAGGAATTTATACTCAATGAAAATCAAAGAGCAAACTAGGAAGATAGCCGAAGGCTGTATTTGAGTACGGCAAGCTGAATCTGACGTGGTTTGAAGAGATTTTCGAAGAGTATTAGATTAATTTTTAAAAATGAATTAGAAGTCATGTTATACTATTCTAGCTTCAATCTGTTATACTCATTTGAAATCAAGGTTCCCCTCTTGTTGATAGACTATTCAAGAAATATTGTTGTATAAGCATATGCTTTAAAATTATAGGTACAAGGAACCAATGATAGAATTTTTAATTAAAACTATTATATATTTGTTTTTTTAAGGAAGAAATTTATTTTTTTGATTTTGTAATAATATAAAGTTATATTTATAGGATATATCTGAAGAATATTTTAAAATTAAGGATGGGATATTTATCGTTATTCAGAGTTGTTTTTAATTATTATATATTTGCTGATTGCGCTTTCTTTGGATTGCTTGCATTTACACCATTTTAATTGATTAAATATATTGAAAGTGGTATAATCTAGCTGTCAAAACTGTGATGTGAAATGTCCATCATAGTGGTTTTTATTGTTTTATTCCCAGAGGGAATATTGCTTTTAATTTGATTTTGTATTTTAACATAAGGAGGAACAATGGAAAATAAATCAAATTCACTCAATAGAATCAAGCGCCAGCAACGTGAAAAAATTTTGCGCTTTTCTATTCGTAAATATAGTTTCGGTGCCGCTTCAGTTGCTGTTGCAGCGCTGA
>NZ_JUPG01000003.1 GCF_001074825.1 Streptococcus pseudopneumoniae | reverse complement strand
CCTTATATTATATTTAGTGCAGTTAGCTACTGCCAAAGCCCAAGTGGTACACTTGGAATAAGCCACTGTGGATTAGTTCATTTCCTCCAATCGCTGGACGATTTCTGAAAGGCTCTAACCACAGCTTTTTGTTTCAATTGGTAATGAGTTTGATAACGCATAGACGTTTTATCTCGTGTAAGGTAACAAGGCAAAAAGTTCGTGGACAACCAAGTGGACTTGAATACTATATCTGGAGGTACTCCTATGCTTTATGTTGGCATTGATGTCGCTAAAAATAAACACGATGTTACAGCCTTGAATGTTCAAGGAAAAACTGTTCTAAAACCCCTCACTTTTTCAAATACCAGAGCTGGGTTTGAACTCTTAGATCACTCTCTTCGACAGCTCAATCAAGACTGTCTCATCGCTCTTGAAGACACTGGACATTATGCCTTTAATCTATTGAAATTCCTCCATGAACAAGGATATAAAGTTTATACCTACAATCCTTTGCTCATCAAGGAGTTTGCTAAATCATTATCACTTCGCAAGACCAAAACTGATAAGAAAGATGCTCGTATCATCGCTCTTAAACTTCTTTCTGACCCAAATCGTGAGCAATTTCAACACGATAATCGGAAAGAAGAACTAAAGATCCTGACTAGACATATTCATCGCCTTAAGAAGAAACAGTCTGATTGGAAAGTACAATACACTCGCTGTCTTGATATCATCTTTCCTGAGTTGGATAAGATCGTTGGAAAGCATTCAGAATATGCCTACCAACTCTTGACACGCTACCCTAGCCCCCAGAAAATGCTTGAGGCAGGATTTGATAATCTGATAGAAATTAAACGATTGACTGCATCCAAAATTCAGGATATCCTCTCAGTCGCACCTCTCTCTATCGGAACAACATCTCCTGCTCGTGAATTCGAACTCATCGAAATCATTGAAAACATCAAGCATTATAACAGACTCATTGACAAGGCGGAAAAACAAGCCAATGAGTTGATGGCTGAGATCAACTCGGTCATCACGACGGTTACTGGGATCGGGAATCGTTTAGGTGCCGTCATCTTAGCCGAGATTCGAAATATTCATGCCTTTGATAATCCTGCTCAATTACAAGCTTTCGCTGGACTGGATCCTTCTATTTACCAGTCAGGGAAGATCGATTTAGCAGGGAAAATGGTCAAACGGGGTTCACCCCATCTGCGTTGGGCACTCATACAAGCTGCCAAAGCGTGTGCTCGCTTTTCACCTGCTTTTAAAGCCTATCTTAGGGCTAAGTTAGACCAAGGAAAACATTACAATGTGGCTATCATTCACCTTGCAAAAAAACTTATCAGAACGCTGTTTTATCTCCTAAAAAACAAGCTGCCCTTTGACGAACAAAAAGTAATCTAACTTCTGAATTTGATACAAGATAACCTTTGAAAAAATGGACTTTTTCAAGGGCTTTTTGCCGTGCTCTAAAATCATCAAATTGAAACATGAATTATTTTAGATAAAACTATTGACTTTTCTTATAGTTTGTCTTTC
>NZ_JUPG01000044.1 GCF_001074825.1 Streptococcus pseudopneumoniae | reverse complement strand
TGCTAAGAAAATCTTTAGCAATCCAGAAATCACTTGTCAATTTATCCGCGATATGCTGGACTTGCCAGCCAAAAATGTAACTATTTTAGAGGGAAGTAACATTCATGTATTGCCTTCCGTACCATATTCAGCCCAAGATTTCTATACCAGTATAGATGTCCTGGCGGAGCTGGATAATGGAACGCAAGTAATTATTGAAATTCAAGTTCATCATCAGAATTTTTTCATTAATCGCCTATGGGCTTATCTGTGTAGTCAGGTCAATCAAAATCTTGAAAAAATTCGCCAACGTGAAGGTGACACACACCAGAGTTACAAGCATATTGCACCTGTTTACGCAATAGCTATTGTAGATAGTAATTATTTCTCAGATGATTTGGCTTTTCATAGCTTCAGTATGCGCGAGGACACGACAGGTGAAGTTTTAACCATTACCAACAATGGTCAGGAAAACCATCTAGTCAAGATGGCATTCTTGGAATTAAAAAAATACAGAGAAACCAGCAAAGACGAGGTTCGCAAGCCGTGGTTAGAGTTTTTCGGTAACAAGCCCTTTACCCAAGAACCCGAGCGAGCCATCAGTCAGGCAGACCAACTGCTGGACTATAAGAGCTGGTCCGAGGAGGACAGGAAAATGTTTAGTCAACTACGTATGCGTGAAGAACAAGCC
>NZ_JUPG01000043.1 GCF_001074825.1 Streptococcus pseudopneumoniae | reverse complement strand
CACCATCCCTCAATGAGAGTATTCCAAAACCCAAGTAAGATTACTAGTAACATCATTAAACTTAATATTTTTGATTTTCAGAATATTATATTAGATTGAATCTAGAATCGCACAATATCTCTTCTAAAATATTTATAGAAATTGCTTTAAATTCCTTAATCAATTTGTTCAGATTCTATTTCAATATACTATAACAACTGCAATAAACAAATTTTCATAGCTCTAAATATAAAATGGAGAAGACATGGATTGTCCTCTCCAGATATTATCTTTTCACTGACTTATCTTAACTAAATTGTTTATATGGTTGATTGAAAGCTGTTAGAATTTCATCAGATGTCTGTGAATAATCTTTTGTTTCTTTCAAATCACCTTTTACAATAATACGTTCTGTAGCGGCAAGGTCTTCACAGGTTACTAATGTGATCTCATTGACCCCTTCTCTATCATCAACCTCATCAACACGATCTGGTGTAACACGTTTGACTTCACATATTTCATAAGTATAAACTTTATTTTTATCAGTTAGATAAATTTTCATACCATTTTTAGCGTTATCCAAAGGAGAGAATAACATTTTATTAGCATTATCAACACCAAAAATATGATGACTAGCTAGACTATAATTTCCTTCCCCCATAACTTGATCTCGCTTCATAGTACCTGCACCATAATATAGATTTACGTTATTCAATCCTTTAAAAATTGGCAGATTCATTTCTAATTCAGGAATAGCAATTCCACCAATAACTGGTAATTTTTGAGTATCCCATTGAGAAGCTAAAACAGCTTCAGAAGAGATTGCTTTGACCGAGTCAAAATCAAAATTTCCTTCGGTTTCTTGATTTTCTTCTAATTTCTCTTTTGAGACCTGACTAACTTGATACTTATTAGTATTCCAAACCATAACCATATCACGCAGTTTAGCATTAAAAATCAAAGCAATTGATAATAGAATCAAAAATCCTGCTAAAATATTGATTAGTAAATTTTTACGATTTGTTTTCTTTTTGTTCTTTTTATGAGACATTATGCTTCACCTTCTGTTTCGTTTTCTGTCCCAACTTCTTCTTTTTCTGCTGCTGCAACCGTAGTAAAGGTTACAATTTTAGCATCTTGATCCAGGCGCATCACTTTAACTCCCATAGTTGAGCGACCTGTTTGTGAAATATTGGCAACATTGGTTCGAATCATGACACCCGTATCAGTGATAATCATCAAATCTTCATCGCCTTTAACTGTTAAAAGACCTGATAGAGGACCATTTTTCTCAGCTACATTAGCCGTCTTCATCCCTTTACCACCACGACCTTTTGTTGGATATTCAGTCGCAACTGTACGCTTCCCATATCCTTTTTCAGTAATGATAAGAACTTCATCTTGATCAGTAATTACGCTCGCTCCGACTACTGTATCTCCATCACGGAGGTTAACACCTTTCACACCAGTGGCGCTACGACTCATGCCACGAACAGCTGATTGATTAAAGCGAACTGCATAACCAAACTTGGTCCCAATGATAATATCCGTATCTTCTTCTGTCAACAAGACATTAATCAACTCATCTTCATCCTTGAGGTTCAGTGCTTTAAGTCCATTTTGACGAATGTTAGCAAATTCCTTGACGCTGGTTCTCTTCACGACACCATGACGGGTTGTGAAGAAGAGATAGGCTTCATCACTGCGTTCAGATTCAACATTGATGATGGTCTGAATACTTTCGCCTTCATCCAATTTCAAAAGATTGACAATCGGCAATCCCTTGGCAGTACGGCCATATTCAGGAATTTCATATCCTTTAAGGCGATAGACTCGACCTTTATTTGTGAAGAAGAGCAGATGATCATGAGTGCTAGTTGACACTAACTCACGAACAAAATCATCATCCTTAACACCGGTTCCTTGAACACCACGACCCCCACGTTTTTGAGCAGTAAACTCGGCTTGATCCAGACGTTTGATGTAGCCTTTGTTAGAAAGCGTAATCAAGACATCTGATTCTTCAATCAGATCCTCATCTTCGAGGCTTAAGACTTCACCGACCATCAACTCTGTACGACGTTGGTCGCCAAACTTACGCTTAACTTCGTCCAATTCATCTTTGATGATTTGAGAAACACGCTCTGGCTTAGCAAGAATATCCGCCAAATCTGCAATCAAAGCCAAGAGATCATCATACTCAGACTGAATCTTATCGCGTTCCAAACCTGTCAAACGACGAAGACGCATGTCTAGGATCGCCTGACTTTGACGTTCAGAAAGCTTAAACTTACTCATCAACTCGGCTTGCGCTTCCGCATCAGTTTCACTAGCACGGATGATACGAATCACTTCATCGATATGGTCGAGTGCGATCAAGAGACCTTCTAAGATATGCGCACGCGCTTCCGCTTTTTCCTTATCAAAACGTGTCCGACGAATAACCACTTCTTTTTGGTGTTCGATATAAGCATCCAAAATCTGACGAAGAGATAAAATCTTCGGAACCCCATTTTGAATCGCCAACATATTAAAACCAAAATTGGTTTGCATCTGGGTCATCTTGAAGAGGTTGTTAAGGATAACATTTGCTGAAGCATCTCGTTTAACTTCAATAACGAACCGAACACCCTCACGGTTGGACTCATCACGTACTGCTGTAATCCCCTCAATGCGTTTTTCCTGAACTAAGCGAACAATATGCTCATGCACCTTGGTTTTATTGACCATATAAGGAAATTCCGTTACAACAATGCGCTCACGTCCCGTCTTGGTCATTTCAATCTCTGTACGAGAACGGAGGACAATAGAACCTTTACCTGTTTCATAAGCCTTATGAATGCCTGATTTCCCCATGACAAGGGCACCTGTTGGAAAATCTGGACCAGGCAAGACTTCCATCAAGTCCTTGGTAGTCACTTCAGGATTGTCCATGACGAGCTTGACCGCATCAATGGTCTCACCTAGATTGTGAGGAGGAATGTTGGTAGCCATCCCAACGGCAATACCAGTTGCTCCATTGACCAAAAGATTTGGAAAACGTGCAGGCAAGACCAAGGGTTCACGTTCATTGGCATCATAGTTATCAACGAAATCAACCGTATTCTTATTGATATCTCGAAGCATTTCCAGAGCAATCTTACTCATGCGTGCCTCAGTATAACGCTGGGCAGCAGCACCATCGCCATCCATAGAACCAAAGTTTCCATGCCCATCTACAAGCATGTAACGGTAACTCCACCATTGAGCCATACGAACCATAGCTTCATAGATAGAGGAATCCCCGTGTGGGTGGTATTTACCCATGACATCCCCTGTAATACGAGCAGATTTTTTATGAGGTTTGTCTGGGGTAACACCTAATTCATTCATTCCATAGAGAATCCGACGGTGAACAGGTTTCAAGCCATCTCGAACATCAGGAAGCGCCCGCGCTACGATAACACTCATGGCGTAATCGATAAAGCTCGTCTTCATCTCCTTTGTCAGATTGACATTCACTAAATTTTTATCCTGCATTAATAAATGCCTCGTTTCACAATTAGTAATCAGTTATATTATACCATATTGTATCCTATATTTCAGCCTTCTACCCCACTAAAACGTTTACATCAAGATCTGCAAGGCATATTCGTGACAAAGCTTTTTAAAAGTGATAGAATGAATTTATCTGGGAAAATCCCTAAATAAAATTAAGGAGATGTTTAGAC
The DNA here is from genome assembly GCF_001074825.1 of Streptococcus pseudopneumoniae. GTDB lineage: Bacteria > Bacillota > Bacilli > Lactobacillales > Streptococcaceae > Streptococcus > Streptococcus pseudopneumoniae_C. Next base: position 17,539 of record NZ_JUPG01000043.1, on the reverse strand, counting down.
AAATGACACTAACTAAACAACACAAAAAAGTTATCCTTGTTGGTGATGGTGCAGTAGGTTCATCTTACGCTTTCGCTCTTGTTACTCAAGGAATTGCACAAGAACTTGGTATTATTGAAATCCCTCAATTGTTTGAAAAAGCTGTTGGTGATGCTGAAGACCTTAGCCACGCGCTTGCATTTACTTCACCAAAGAAAATCTACGCTGCTAAGTACGAAGACTGTGCGGACGCTGACCTTGTTGTTATCACTGCTGGTGCTCCTCAAAAACCAGGTGAAACTCGTCTTGACCTTGTAGGTAAAAACCTTGCTATCAACAAATCAATCGTTGAACAAGTCGTTGCTTCAGGTTTCAATGGTATCTTCCTTGTTGCTGCTAACCCAGTAGATGTCTTGACTTATTCAACTTGGAAATTCTCTGGATTCCCTAAAGAACGCGTTATCGGTTCAGGTACTTCACTTGACTCAGCTCGTTTCCGTCAAGCACTTGCTGAAAAAATTGGTGTAGATGCACGTTCAGTTCACGCCTACATCATGGGTGAACACGGTGACTCTGAGTTTGCCGTTTGGTCACATGCTAACGTTGCCGGTGTAAAATTGGAACAATGGTTGCAAGCTAACCGTGACTTGGATGAAGCGGACCTTGTAGAACTCTTCATCTCAGTTCGTGATGCTGCTTACTCAATCATCAACAAAAAAGGTGCAACATACTACGGTATCGCTGTAGCCCTTGCTCGTATTACAAAAGCTATCCTTGATGATGAAAATGCTGTTCTTCCACTTTCAGTATTCCAAGAAGGTCAATATGGAGTTGAGAACGTCTTTATCGGTCAACCTGCTATCGTTGGTGCCCACGGTATCGTTCGTCCAGTAAACATCCCATTGAACGACGCAGAAACTCAAAAAATGCAAGCATCTGCAAAAGAATTGCAAGCTATCATTGATGAAGCATGGAAAAATCCTGAATTCCAAGCAGCTTCAAAAAACTAATCTAGCTATAGACAACTCCTTGAATCATCAGGGGGTTGTTTTTTCTGTATTTAAACTTAATATCTGTTTTACGTTCGCTTCTACAAGACAGCATATCTTGTGTAAGCCATAAAAAACAACTGTAATCTATACTCACATTACAAATGTCATGAAACAAGCAGTGATTGATTCACTTGATACTGTCTCATTAAATAGCAAGTAAAAAGTTGTGCCCCATAGACAAAAAAATAGCCCATCATACAGGCTATAAGCTTGATATGATAGGCTTTTTCAATTTTGATTAGCGGACTGTACGGATACGCATTGTATTTGTACGAACAGCTTCTCCTACTGGTACACCAGCAACGATAACGATATCATCACCTGATTCAACAAGACCTGCTTCTACAGCTTTACGTTCAGCAATTTCGAACATATCGTCAGTTGATGATGGAGCATCTGTCAGCATTGGGATAACACCCCAGTTCAACATCAAGCCACGTTCTGTAAATTCGTCGAATGTCAATGCCAAGATGTCAGCATTTGGACGATATTTAGAAATCAAACGTGCAGTGTGTCCAGTCTTAGTAAGAGTTACAACCAATTTAATGTCCATTGAGTTAGTAGCATCTTTAACAGCTGAAGCCATTACTTCTGTCTTAGAGTTACGTTCGAATGAATCTGAGTTCAAACGTCCGTATTCGTTAAGAAGAGTTTGAGCGTTCTTGTCGATAGTAGCCATTGTAGTTACTGACTCAAGTGGGTATTTACCGTTTGCAGACTCACCTGAAAGCATTGTAGCGTCAGTTCCATCGATAACAGCGTTAAATACGTCTGATACTTCTGAACGAGTTGCACGTGGTTTTTCAGTCATTGTTTCAAGCATGTTTGTTGCAGTGATAACAACTTTACCTGCAGCATTGACTTTCTTGATGATCATTTTTTGGTAAACTGGAACCATTTCAAATGGTACTTCGATACCCATGTCACCACGAGCGATCATGATACCATCAGCAGCTTCAATGATTTCATCCAAGTTGTCGATACCTTGTTGGTTTTCGATTTTAGCGAACAATTGAACGTGTCCGTTACCAGTTTCTTTACAGATTGCACGAACTTCGTTAACGTCTTTTGCAGTACGTACGAATGAAATCGCGATGAAGTTGATACCTTGTTCAAGACCAAAGCGGATGTCATCGTTATCACGTTCAGCAAGAGCTGGGAAAGGAATTTTAGTGTTAGGAATGTTAACACCTTTTTGTTTAGCAATTACGCCATCGTTTTCAACTTCAACTTCAAATTCACGAGCCGCATCATCTTTAGCAACCACACGAAGACCAAGTTTACCATCGTCAACCAAAACTTGACGCCCAACTTCAACATCATCATAAATATCAAGAGCACCAGCAACGTTCAATGCAATCACATCACGAGTTGATTTGATTCCTTGCTTAGTAGCAACACGGATTTTTTCACCAGTTGTGTAAGAGTACTCTTTTGCATCTCCTTCAAACAATTCAGTACGGATTTCTGGTCCTTTTGTATCAAGAAGGAAACCAACTTTTTTACCTGCAAGTTTTTCAGCAAGTTTAACAGTTGCCATACGGTCACCTTGCTCTTGGTGGTCACCGTGTGAGAAGTTGAAACGGAATGTGTTAGCACCAGCTTCAATCAATTTAGCAATGTTTTTAGCTGAAGCTTCAACATCAAGTTTTTCACCCCAGTATCCGTCATCACCGAATTTTTTACCACCACGGATTTCTACCGCAGGTCCCAAAGTTGCAACGATTTTTACACGTTTGTTCATGATTTTTGTGACTCCTTTATATATATAACCTTTTTGGTCTTATTAACTAAATTATAAATTATGACAAGCTCTTATTCAAGCTAGATAGTTCAAGATCAGCCTTGTGTGGGTTGTTAACCACAATCTTACCATCTGCAGTCAAGCTGAACAATGCTCCTTCTTCTGCAGTTCCAAGAATTGGGTTTTCAACCATTTTCTCATTACGGATACCAACCGCAACACCACCGATACCTTCTTTAAGAAGTTTAACGGCATGAGCACCCATACGTGATGCTAAAACACGGTCACGCGCAGTTGGAGAACCACCACGTTGAATATGTCCAAGTTCTGTCACACGAAGGTCGCTTGTATCTCCAGCTTCTTTCAGTTTTTGACCAAATTCAGCCGCTGACATCACACCTTCAGCCAAGACGATGATATTGTGTTTTTTACCACACTCATAACCAGCTTTGATACTTGCTACGATATCTTCCATCTTGAAGCCTTCTTCAGGGATGATAATTTCGTCAGCACCAGTTGCGATACCTGCCCAAAGAGCGATATCACCTGCGTTACGTCCCATAACTTCGATAACAAAAGTACGACGGTGACTTGATGATGTATCACGAATCTTATCGATAGCGTCCATAGCAGTAGTAACCGCAGTATCAAAACCGATTGTGAAGTCAGTACCAACGATATCGTTATCGATTGTACCTGGAAGACCGATAGCTGGGAAGCCATGTTCAGTCAAACGCATAGCACCGTGGTAAGATCCGTCACCACCGATAACCACTACGCCTTCAATCCCGTGTTTTTTCAATTGCTCAATCCCTTTAAGTTGCCCTTCAAGTTGAGCAAACTCTGGGTAACGAGCTGAGTGAAGGAAAGTACCACCACGAGAAATGATGTCTCCTACTGAAGCAGCATCTAGGGGATGAATTTCACCAGCAACCATTCCAGCATATCCATCATAGATACCAAAAACTTCCATTCCTTCTGAAATTGCTTGACGAACAACTGCGCGGATGGCAGCGTTCATACCAGGGGCGTCTCCACCACTAGTCAAAACAGCAATACGTTTCATTTAGTTTATGCTCCTTTTTCTTTTAACATTCCTACTGATTATATCACATTTAAATGGAAAATTCTTCTATTTTCCGTAATTTTAGTGATAAATCGTTTTCATAGCAATTTTATCCAATTTCGCTGCTAATTCATTGGATTTAGTCACAAAATATTGGGAAGAAACAATTGTTTTCTGTTCCTCTTCATACCTTATGATGACTGGGATTGGGCCTTTATACTGGTCTAAGATGTTTGAAATTTCTTTATCATATTCATGATTTTTAACCTGAATCCAAAATCGTTCAGCCACTGCTTCTTTCAAATCTTGTGCAATCATTTGCAGACGGCCATCACGTGACTGGATTTTTCCTTTTATATAGTAGAAGGCTCCCTCTTTTATTTCCTGCCCAACCTGACGATATAAGTCTGAAAAGAGAGTGACATCCAATTTTTTCTTGCTATCATCCACCTGTAAGAAAGCCATATTTTCACCCTTTTTGGTACGAATTACTTTTATCTTCTGAACTTCAACCAAAATAATAGCGTAGCTATTTTCTGACAAATTTCCGATTGGGGTAATCGGGTAAATAGCTTTACTTGCAATAGTTTGTAGGGGATGTTTGCTGACACCTATCCCTAAAAGCTCTTGTTCCATATAGAATTTTTCTTGTTCAGTCCAATCTTCCGATTCCTGCCAGCTATAAATTGTATCACCAAACAAGCTTCCCAACTCTTTCACAAATTCAAATAGATTATCTAAATTATTGAATACTTTTTGACGATTTTTTTCAAATGAATCGAAAAGACCAACTTTTACCAAAGGTTCCAGCAAAGGAAGTTTCAGATAATTATCAGGTAATTTAGCTACAAAATCTTCAATGTTCGAATAGGGTCTATTTTCAATGATCCAAAGCGCCAAATCTTTGCTGACTCCCTTAATCGATTTCAGACCTAGGTAGATGGACCTGTTCGCGATTTTATCGTGATAAGGAATAGTATTGATTGACAGAGGCGCTACTTCAAACCTTGCTTCTAAGGCATCTGTTAGGTAATCACTGTTGGCAGAATTTAACATGACCTGATAAAAAATGGCTGGATAATGTGTTTTGAAATAGGCCAGCTGGAAGGTCAAGGCTGAGTATGCATAGGCATGTGACCTATTAAAACCATAACCTGCAAACTTCTCCATGACATCAAAGACCTGTTCTGCCTTTTCCACAGTATGACCAGCTTCTAATGCTCCCTGAATAAAGGAAGCCCTCATCTCATGCATGGCAGAGGCATCCTTTTTCCCCATAGCTCGACGCAAAATATCGGCTTTCCCAAGACTAAATCCAGCAAAACGCTGAGCAACCTGCATAACCTGCTCCTGATAGAGCATAATTCCGTAAGTTGGAGCCAAAATATCCTCCAGTACTGGATCCAGAACCGTCACTTCTTCCTGCCCATGCTTTCTTGCCACAAAATTATTGATGTAGTCACTAGCACCTGGTCGATTTAGGGAAGTAGTCGCTACGACATCTTCAAAACAGACTGGCTGCACACGCTTGAGCAAACGAATAGCACCAGGTTGCTCAAATTGAAAGATACCTTTTGTATTGCCAGATGCAAATAAAGCCAGCGTTTCTTTATCTTCCAAATCGATTTCTTCTATTTTCAAGTGAATATCTTCTGTTTCAGCAAGCAACTCTTGCATTTTCTGGACAAAGGTCAAATTTCGTAGTCCTAGAAAGTCCATCTTCAAAAGCCCGCTAGCTTCAACACCATGAGCATCGTACTGAGTCAGTGGAATTTCATCACCATGCTTCAGAGGGATGTAGTTGGTCAAATCCTGGTCGCTAATCACAACACCAGCCGCATGGACAGAGGTTTGTCTTGGATAACCTTCAATCTTACAGGCAATCTCAAAGGCTTTTTGGTATTCTAACTTACTATTGATTTGCTGACGAAACTGGTGATTCCCCTCATAGGCTGACTTAAGATTGTCACGAAAACTGATTTTCTTAGTAATTGCAGATAATTCATACTCGGGTACACCAAAGCGCTTCAATACATCTCGTAGAGCTTGCTTGGCACCAAAGGTAGAAAAAGTAACGATTTGAGCTGCATGTTTACTACCATATTTATTGCCAACATACCTGATAAAATCTGGACGATAAATATCTGGGATATCGATATCAATATCAGGCATAGTATAGCGTTCACGATTGAGAAAGCGTTCAAAAATGAGATTTTTCTCTACTGGGTCAATCCCTGTGATGTCCAAGGCATAAGAAACCAAGCTACCTACTGCAGAACCCCGTCCCATTCCCATATAGTAGCCATTCGAACGTCCGAAACGCAGCAAATCCCAGACAACCAAGAAATAATCATCAAAGCCCATATCATGGATAACAGCCAATTCTTGGTCTAGACGATCTTGATATTCTTTACCAGACAATCCCTTCTGAGCAAGTCCCAGTTCAGCAAGTTCTCTCAACTCTTCTACGGCTGGTCTAGCTGGGTTAAAACGAGGCAATTTCAGACTAGTATCCAAGTCGTAAGAAATACCTAAAATAAGCTTTTCTAAATTATCCAAGGCTTGCGGAAAACGTTTTTGGAATAATTTCTCTAAAGAACTTGCTGATATAAAGGCATCTTGTCGCGAGCGCAAAGGAACTTCTCTAAGCGGTAGATTTTCTTTGATTGCTGTTAAGACTTGTAGAACTTCTCTATCCCTGCTTTCAAAGGCATTAACCCGATAAAGGGGCAAGATTGGATGATGAAATTCACTTGCTACTGTTTCTGGATAAACCCCAATATAGTAATCACAGCCTAGTTCCAACGACTCAAATCCATCGAAATAAGGTACAATAACCGCGATATCCTCTAGGTACTGGGACAGGACAGACCAAGTTTTCTCACCCTGCATCTTGGCTGTTGAAAGTTTCATCAACTGCTGATAGCCCACACTAGATAGAGCTAAAAAGCGCAAATTCACTTCCTGCTCATCCACTAAAAGAGTCATTTCAAGCCCTAATAAAGGATGAATGCCGTATTTTTTTGTAACCTCTAGAAAGTCGAAAGCCCCATAAAGATTGTCAATATCCATCATAGCCAAATGAGTGTAGCCATATTCTTTAGCTGCTCTCACATACTTGTCTATTGAAATAACACTCTCCATAAAACTATAGACTGTTTTTGTATCTAGTTGTGCGATCAATTTACACTTCTCCTCTATCCTTCTCACTATATTATACCATTTTTCAAAAAGAGAAAGACAAAAGCATTGAATCCTGTCTATATTTTATCCTTAAAGTAAAATTTTTTGAACGAAAAAAGTAAAAATACATTTAAAGAATCAAATGCTCCGGTAATTTTTTTACTTTTTTATCCCAAGAAATGAATATATCTTTTAAAATAGAAATACATATCCAGTTAATCTATTCATTATGATAACTTGTTTTAGGCTATAGAGTTGTACCTATTTTTCATATAAATCATATTCATTATTATTGAATTAATTTCTTTCTCATTTAACGATTCCCTTTATCCTATTTTTTTGATATAATAACCTTAATTATTGTTTTATAAGGAGGTTATATGCGCTTTAATCAATTCAGCTATTTAGCACTTCCAAGAAATACTATTTTATATGAATTAAAAAAGTATGGATTTGATTTTCCATCTGATATGGCAGATAAAAAGATGTTAGAGGCTTTTTTAAGTCGTTTCTTTTTTACTTATAAAGATAGTACCTATCCTCTATCCAGTTTGGCAGTTGATAAAGAAACTGACTTGCTGACATTTTTTCAATCAGAAGATGAATTGACAGCAGATATTTTTTATACTGTTGCTTTTCAACTTTTAGGCTTTTCTTATTTGGTTGACTTCGAAGACAGTGACGTTTTCCGTAAAGAAACTGGTTTTCCCATCGTATACGGTGACTTGATTGAAAATCTCTATCAGTTACTCAATACTCGGACCAAAAAAGGAAATCTCCTGATTGATCAACTGGTAAGTGATGGTCTTATCCCTGAAGATAATACCTATCATTACTTTAACGGTAAGAGTTTGGCTACTTTTTCTAGCCACGATGTCATTCGAGAAGTGGTCTACGTTGAGTCTCGTGTCGATACTGACCAAAAGGGTTTACCTGACTTAGTCAAGGTCAGCATCATTCGACCTCGTTTTGATGGACAGATCCCTGCTATCATGACAGCTAGTCCCTACCATCAGGGAACAAATGACAAGGCGAGCGACAAGGCTCTCTACAAGATGGAGGGCCAGCTTGAGGTCAAACCTGCTCACAAGATTGAGCTAGAAGAACCTCAACTAAATCTCGTCCAACCTCAAGGCCAAGCTGAGCTTGTGTCAGAAGCTGAGGAAAAGCTAACGCACATCAACGCTAGTTATACACTCAACGACTACTTCCTCCCACGAGGTTTTGCTAATCTCTATGTTTCAGGTGTTGGTACCAAAGACTCTACTGGTTTCATGACTAATGGAGACTACCAACAAATTGAGGCTTATAAAAATGTCATCGATTGGCTTAATGGCCGTTGCCGTGCCTTTACTGACCACACGCGCCAGCGTCAAGTAAAGGCTGACTGGTCAAACGGAAAAGTAGCCACAACTGGACTTTCCTATCTAGGTACCATGTCAAATGGTCTTGCTACTACAGGTATCGATGGCTTAGAGGTTATCATCGCCGAAGCTGGTATCTCCTCATGGTACAACTACTATCGTGAAAACGGTCTGGTGACCAGTCCAGGTGGCTATCCAGGTGAGGACTTTGACTCCCTTGCTGAACTAACCTACTCACGAAATCTCTTGGCTGGCGACTATATCCGAGGTAATGAAGCTCACCAAGCTGACTTAGAAAAAGTAAAGGAACAACTGGATCGCAAGACCGGCGACTATAACCAGTTTTGGCATGACCGCAACTATCTGCTCAATGCCCATAAAGTAAAGGCAGAGGTTGTCTTTACCCACGGTTCTCAGGATTGGAATGTCAAACCACTTCATGTTTACCAGATGTTCCATGCTCTTCCTGCTCATATCAACAAGCACCTCTTTTTCCATAATGGTGCCCATGTTTATATGAACAACTGGCAGTCCATTGACTTCCGTGAGTCCATGAATGCCTTATTGACTAAGAAATTACTGGGACAGGAAACAGATTTCCAACTTCCTACTGTCATTTGGCAGGACAATACAACCCCTCAGACTTGGTTATCACTTGATAACTTAGGTGGGCAAGAAAACTTTGAAACCTTCTCACTTGGTCAAGAAGAGCAAGTAATTCAAAACCAGTACTCAGATAAGGATTTTGAGCGTTATGGCAAGACCTACCAGACCTTCAATACGGAACTTTATCAAGGAAAAGTCAATCAGATTACCATTGACCTTCCTGTAACCAAAAATCTCCACCTGAACGGTCGCGCTCAGCTCAATCTTCGTATCAAATCCAGTACAAACAAGGGGCTCTTATCTGCTCAACTACTGGAACTTGGTCAAAAGAAATACCTACAACCTTATCCAGCTGTTTTAAGTGCTAGAACCATTGACAACGGCCGCTATCATATGCTGGAAAATCTCTGTGAATTACAATTTAGACCAGATGCACAACGAGTCGTGACAAAAGGTTACCTCAATTTACAGAATAGAAATGATTTACTGTTAGTAGAGGATATTAATGCAGATGAATGGATGGAGGTGCAATTTGAACTGCAACCAACTATTTACAAGTTAAAAGAAGGAGATACTCTCCGTCTAGTCCTCTATACTACTGACTTTGAAATCACCATCCGTGACAATACCGACTACCACCTGACTGTCGATCTTGAACAGTCTACTCTTATCCTACCTAGTCAAAAGGTATAGGCTATCAGACTTTCAATATTGAAATTTTCCAAGGAAGGCTTAATTACGTGACCATTTGCCTTCCTATAATCAATCCCCCCACTTGAATAGACTAACGAAACATAAACTTGGTATCAAATCCTGTCCAAAGAACAGATTATTCTACCCCCGCTGCTGAACCTTGGACAAATGATACTAACACCCCTAACCAACATGTGTGACCCTCTATTATACACGCTACCACACCACATGTTGGACAATTTCTGTGAATTGCCGTTTAGCGTACATTCACAAGAAGCCGTGACAAAATGCTACCATAATTAAATGATTCACTGTCAGTAAAGAACAGTGATGCAGATGAACGGATAGATATCCAAGTCATCTGAACCCAACTAGTGACAAGTTAAAAGAGGGAGACGCTCTCCATCTAGTTCTTTATACTACTGACTTTGAAATCATCATACGTGACAATACCGCTTACCGCCCGACTGACGATTTCGATCAGTCCACGCTTTCTGTACTTTGTACAAGGAGTAACATTTTATGAATAAATCTGAACACCGACACCAACTCATACGAGCTCTTGTAACGAAAAATAAGATTCACACACAAGCTGAGTTACAAGCTCTTCTTGCTGATAATGACATTCAAGTTACACAAGCTACACTTTCGAGAGATATTAAAAGTATGAATCTCTCAAAGGTACGTGAGGAAGATAATTCCTACTACGTTCTCAATACTGGTTCCATTTCAAAATGGGAAAAACGTCTTGAAATCTACATGGAAGATGCTCTCGTCTTGATGCGCCCAGTTCAAAACCAAGTCCTACTAAAAACCCTTCCTGGACTTGCTCAATCCTTTGGTTCTATCATTGATGCTTTGAACTTCCCTGACGCTATCGCTACCCTCTGTGGCGATGATGCCTGTCTTGTCATCTGTGAAAATGCAGAGGCTGCCCAACATTGCTTTGAAGAGTTGAAAAAATTCACCCCTCCATTTTTCTTTGGTGAGTAAACAGAAACTAAACTCAAAATCTGCAAAAGTCTCAACATTTTAAACAACATTGTATTGATGTCGGATAACATCCGGCAAATACAATGTCTCATTTTACTGAAAAGTAAACTGTGCAGTTTAATAAAACAAAAAAGAGAAATCTAACTCATACTTGATTACAAAAGCTCCCCTTATAGTGGACAGTGAAAAAACAAACATTCACTAGAAACTATAGGGGGAGTCTTCATATATCTAAAAGAAACTCTAAATCCGTTTCATCTTGATATATAGTAGATTGAAACAAGATGTGAACAAGTTTATTGAGAAATTCAAATTAATTTCATGTTTTAGAAGTAGTATTGTACTATTCTAGATTCGATTCACTATAGTATAGAAAAAAGCCATCAAGTGATGACTTTATCAATGAATTCTAACGATTATCCTCTCCAATTTTATCTTTTGTTAAACTCAATATAAGTGACAAAGAGAAATTTATTGCTGCAATACTTTTCTTGGTTTGGTACCTTCAGCTGGACCAATGACACCTGCCATCTCAAGCTCTTCCATGAGACGGGTCGCACGGTTAAATCCAACTGACAAACGACGCTGAATCATAGATGCGCTGGCTTTCTGGGTCTCAATGACTAGAGCCTTGGCTTCTTCAAAAAGCGGATCTCCACCAGAATCACCATCTGAAAATTCTCCTTCATTCTCAGAAACCTCACCTGGATCAAAGCTCTCATCGTAGTCCGCATCTGCCTGAGCCTTGATGAAGTTTACGATGCGTTCGACATCGTCATCCGAGATAAAGGAGCCTTGGAGACGAACTGGGTGGTTTTCATCAATCGGTTTAAAGAGCATGTCACCTCGACCAAGCAGTTTTTCTGCTCCATTTTCATCTAAAATAGTACGGGAATCTGTCCCTGATGAAACTGCGAAAGCGACACGAGATGGGACATTGGCCTTGATCAGACCAGAAATGACGTCAACGGATGGACGCTGAGTCGCAAGAATCATGTGAATACCTGCAGCACGCGCCTTCTGCCCTAGACGGATGATAGCATCTTCCACTTCCTTGCTGGCCACCATCATAAGGTCAGCCAACTCATCTACAATCACGACAATGAGTGGTAGCGGAATTTGCTTGTATTCAGACTGGGAATTGAACTCTTCTACCTTGGCATTAAAACCTGCAATATTCCGAACTCCCACCTTGGCAAAGAGTTCATAACGATTTTCCATTTCATCCACAACCTTTTGCAGAGCCTTGCTGGCTTTGCGTGGATTAGTCACGACTGGAATCAAGAGATGGGGAATATCATTGTAAACAGACAACTCAACCATCTTGGGATCGACCATCATAAATTTAACTTGTTCAGGTCTCGCCTTCATGAGGATGCTAGCGATAATGCCATTAACAGCTACTGACTTCCCTGAGCCTGTTGAACCCGCGACGAGCAAGTGGGGCATTTTAGAAAGGTCAAAAGCTCTTGCGGTTCCATTAACAGCCTTTCCTAAAGGAATTTCCAAGAGATTTTCTGCTTTTGTTTGAGATTGTTCCCATAGTTCACGGAAAGATACAGTCGCAATCTCGGAGTTAGGTACTTCGATTCCAACTAAGGATTTACCAGGGATAGGTGCTTCGATTCGGACATCCTTGGCCGCCAAGGCTAGAGCGAGGTCATCTGCTAAATTGGAAATGCGGTTAACCCTTACACCCACTGCTGGCTTAACTTCATACTTGGTCACTGATGGTCCAATTTCAGCCCGTTCAACTGTTACCTTGATACCAAAGCTAGCAAAGGTTTCTTCTAGGATTTTGATGTTTTCTCGGACGATTTTCTTTTCTTTAGACTGGTCCTTTGGTTTATCTGGGGCAAAGAGTTGTAAGCTTGGAAGTTTGTATTCTAGGGCTTCCTTAGCTGAAAAATTGACCTGAACATCTTCATCATCAGAACCGTCTTCCTGTTCAGGGAATTCAAGTTCAGGTTGAGGCAGGATGATTTCTGGTTCCACCCACTCTTCTTCCGGAAAAGGTGGAACGTCAAGCACAACATCATCAGTCAGAATTTCACCCGTTTCCATATCAACAGGAGGCAAATCGAGTAAGGCTTTTTCAGCCTCTTCTTTCTCTAATCTAGCCTCTTCCTCAGCCTTTTGATGAGCTTTTTCTTCTTGTTTGACAAAGCGTTCCTCTTTTCGACGCTCATGACCTTCCCGCCATTTGGCAAAGCCTCTACTGAAGAATTCAGCAATATCGTAAACAGACCAAGGACTGACTAGGAGTGCACCAACTAAAATAAAGATAGAACCAATAAAGTAAGTACCGATATTTGAGAAGAGAAAGGCGATTGGCATATAAAGAGCAACCCCAATCAATCCTCCACCAGCAAAACTGGTCGTTCGAAAACCAGTCAGATCAGTCACAACCTGAGCCATAGTCCCTTTTAATACCGACTTATCCAAACCATATTTCCAAACTAAGTAGGCCTCAAAAATCAAGAGCAAACCTGCAAATATGGTGAAAAAGCCAGATAGGAGCCCTTCCTGTTTTCGTATCCACTTGAAAAAGAAGAGATAGAGTAGGATGCCAAATATTGCCAGATAAGCTAGGCTACCCACCAGCAAGCGAATTAGATTGTAAAGGGTTATACCTGCAGCCCCTAATTTGAAGGCTGCGAAAATCAATAAAAGCGCGATTCCAAGCGAAATCAACATTCGTTGAATCGCTTCTTTTCTTTCGAGTTCTGCTTTAGACGGTCTCCGTCTTGTTTTACTTGTATTCTTGTTTGCCATTCTTCTATTATACCATATTTCAAATCCATTTCGGAAAGAGAAAAAGATTGCACCAAACAGTACAATCCTTCAATTTTATAGCTAATTTTTATGCTTGGGGTTTGCGGAGGTAACCATAAACCACACCACTTACGATTGCTCCTACCAAGACAGAAACGAGGTAAAGGAGAGCATTTGAAGTAAGGGCAATAACGAAGATTCCTCCGTGTGGCGCCATGAGTTTGATACCAGCAAGACCAACAAGACCACCTGCTACTGCTGAACCAAGGATGAAACTTGGGATAGCACGAGCTGGGTCAGCGGCACCAAATGGAATCGCTCCCTCAGTGATAAATGACAAGCCCATGATGATGTTTGTCAAACCAGAGTTACGTTCTTCCTTAGTAAATTTATCTTTGAAAAGAAGAGTTGCAACAAAGATAGCAAGTGGTGGAACCATTCCTCCAGCCATAACTGCTGCCATGGCTACAGAACCACCTGAAGAAACAGTTGCTGCAAGCGTACCTGTCCCAAAAACATAAGCCGCTTTGTTTACTGGTCCACCCATGTCAACAGCCATCATTCCTCCAAGAACGATACCAAGAAGGACAGCTGAACCTCCACCAAGACCGCCTAGGAAGTCATTCATAGCAGTGTTGATTGCTGCCATTGGGATGTTAACAGCTAGCATGACAAATCCAGTCAAGATTGTTCCAAGAAGTGGCAATAGAAGGATTGATTTTGCACCTTCAAGTGAACGTGGAACTTTAACGTATTTCTTGATAGCAAGAACCAAAGCACCTGCAATAAATCCACCAACAAGGGCACCTAGGAAACCAGATGAGACACCTGCAAGAGTTGACGTTGCTTCACCACCTGCTGCATAAGGAATTTTACCAAAAGCAAAACCTTCTTTGGCAATAGCACCAGCCACGAAACCTGCTACCAAACCTGGTTTTTCAGCGATAGAGTAGGCAACATAACCTGCAAAGACTGGAAGCATCAAACCAAAGGCAGCTCCACCAATTTTCATGAACATAGAAGCTAGCTCATGGTAGGAACCAAGATTACCAAGATTTTCATTTGGAACACCCAAAGCACCGTCAATCAAGAAGGCAAGGGCAATCATGATACCTCCACCAATAACGAATGGCAACATTTGGGATACACCACTCATCAAGTGTTTGTAGAAGGCACCACCAAGGCTTTGTTTTTCGTTAGAGGCTGTTGCAGCTTTTGCACCATTAGCAGCACGGTAGACTTCAGCATCTCCTGAAAGAGCCAAGTTAATCAATTCTTCTGTTTTACGGATGCCGTCAGCAACTGGACGATTGATCAAAGGTTTGCCATCGAAACGATCCATTTCAACGGCCTTGTCTGCTGCTATGATAACAGCTTTAGCCTTGCGGATGTCTTCAGCAGTTAGTTGGTTTCCAACACCGCTAGCACCGTTGGTTTCGACCTTAATTCCAACACCCATTTCAGCAGCCGCTTTTTGAAGGGCTTCTTGAGCCATGTAAGTATGGGCAATACCTGTCGTACAAGCTGTAACAGCCACGATAAAGTCACCAGATTCATTAGCATGTGCTTGAACAGGCTCTTCCGTTTTTTCTGAAGCTTGGTTAAAGAGGTCAATAACTTGATCAGCTGATGTTACTTGACGGAGTTTGTCAGCAAATCCATCTTTCATCAAGTATTGAGACAATTCTGCCAAGGCAGCCAAGTGAGTATCATTAGCACCTTCTGGAGCTGCAATCATAAAGAAGAGGTCGGTTGCTTGTCCATCCAAGCTCTCATAGTCAACACCCTTGTTTGACTTAGCAAAGAGAACAGTCGCCTCTTTGACAGCAGAGTTCTTACTGTGAGGCATTGCGATTCCGTCACCCAAACCAGTAGAAGTGAGAGCTTCACGCGCCAAAATTCCTTCTTTAAAGGTTTCAAAATCCGTCACATAACCGTGGTCTGTCAAGCTTTTAATCATCTCTTCGATGACAGCAGTTTTTTCAGTTGCCTGCAAATCTAGCAACATGACATCTTTTCTCAATAGGTCTTGAATTTTCATCTTTTTTCTACCTCAACTTTTTCATATGTTTCTTTAATAAATTCCGCCGTTGCCAAATCATCTGAGAAGGTGGTTGCTGTTCCACAAGCAACCCCCCATTTGAAGGCTTCTACTGCGTCTTTTGATTTGACAAATTCACCTGTGAATCCAGCAACCATAGAATCACCAGCCCCAACTGAATTTTTGACTGTCCCTTTGATTGGTTTAGCAAAGTAAGCTCCCTCAGATGTGACAAGAAGAGCACCATCACCAGCCATAGAGATAATAACATTTTGAGCACCTTTAGCCAGTAACTCACGAGCGTATTTCTCAATTTCATCTAAACTTTCGAGTTTCACTCCAAAGATAGCTCCAAGTTCATGATTGTTTGGTTTGACCAAGAGCGGTTGGTATTCCAAACTATCAATCAAGGTCTGGCCTTCAAAGTCACAAACCACTTGCGCACCCGTCTGACGCGTCAAGGCAATCAAATCCTTATAGATAACATTGCCTAGATTTTTAGCACTTGAACCCGCAAATACAACCGTGTCTTCTGCAGTCAAACTAGACAAAATAGCTTTCAACTCTTCTAACTGGGCTGGTTCAACAGTTGGACCCGTTCCGTTGATTTCTGTCTCTTGGTCTGCTTTGATTTTAACATTGATACGAGTATCTTCTGCCACTTGGACAAAACGTGTCTCGATTTCTTCCTCTGCCAAAGTATCTGTAATAAATTTACCAGTAAAGCCACCGATAAATCCCGTCGCTGTATTTGGAATATCCAAGCGTTTCAAAACACGACTGACATTGATTCCTTTCCCACCAGCAAACTTATCATCACTATCCATTCGATTGACACTACCGACTTGGACTTGGTCCAAACGGACAATATAGTCAATGGATGGATTAAGTGTGACTGTATAAATCATACTTCTATTACCTCCGTTTTCTCCTTAATAGCCTGCAAGAGCTCATGCCCTTGACTTGTGATAACAATAGCTCGTTTGAGTGGTGCTACCTTAGCAAAGCAAGTTTGTCCAATTTTTGACGAATCCACCAAGACATAGGTCTGTTTGGCATTCTCTAAAATAGCTCGCTTCACAGCTCCCTCCTCCATATCAGGAGTCGTATAATAGCCATCATCTACACCATTCATCCCGATAAAGGCACGGTCAAAGTGCAATTGGTTAATCTGGTTAAGAGCAACTCCCCCGATGCTCGCATCTGTCGCCATCTTGACACTTCCTCCAACCATGACAGTCGGAATCTGCTTTTCAACCAACTGAGCTGCATGGTGAATCGAGTTGGTCACGACTGTAACATTCTTATTGACCAATTCATGAATCAAAAAGGCTGTAGTTGTTCCAGCATCGATAAAGATGACATCTTGTTCCTTGATGAGAGAGGCTGCTTTCTGAGCCAGCAACTTCTTCTCTTGAAGGTTTTTGACAGATTTTTCTTGAATGGTTTCTTCTTCCTGCAAGGAATGGGGCAATTCTGCTCCACCATGCACGCGACGAAGCTTGTTTTCAGCTTCCAATTCATCCAAATCTCTTCGAACCGTTGATTCTGACGTTTCTAGCAAACTAACTAATTTCTCTAGAGAAACTACATGATGTTGGTTTAACTCCTCTAAAATCAGTTGCTTCCGCTCTGTTTTTAACACTGAATCACCTCCTGTTATCGTTTACACTATTCATTCTATCACACTTTCTTTCAAAGTCAAGCGCTTTTTGTCATTTTCTTTCAAAATCTATCATTTTTCTTATTTCCAAAATTTTTATTGCAAGATAAGAGCCTTTATGGTAGACTATTTGAGTAAGTATTGGAAGATTACTCAAGAGGCTTAAGAGGCCGTGTTGGAAACGCGGTAGGCGTGTTAAAGCGTGCGTGGGTTCGAATCCCATGTCTTCCGTTTATTTTAAAAAAGATACCCAAGAAATGTACTGACCCCAAAAAGTTAGACAATTAATTTAAGCAAAGGATTTAGTTCTGTATTGTACAGGGCTAAGTCCTTTTAGTTTTACCTTAATTCGTTTATTGTTGTAGTAATCAATATAGTCT
>NZ_JUPG01000042.1 GCF_001074825.1 Streptococcus pseudopneumoniae | reverse complement strand
CTCAACAAGTGCAAGTACGTCGGCTAGCACGTCAGCCTCAACAAGTGCAAGCACATCAGCAAGTACATCAGCGTCAACAAGCGCAAGCACATCAGCAAGCACGTCAGCTTCAACAAGTGCAAGCACATCAGCGTCAACAAGCGCAAGTACGTCAGCTTCAACAAGTGCAAGTACATCGGCTAGCACGTCAGCTTCAACAAGTGCAAGCACGTCAGCAAGTACATCTGCCTCAACGAGCGCAAGTACGTCGGCAAGTACGTCAGCCTCAACAAGTGCAAGTACGTCAGCAAGTACATCGGCAAGCACCTCAGCTTCAACAAGTGCAAGTATGTCAGCAAGCACGTCAGCTTCAACAAGCGCAAGTGCATCGGCTTCAACAAGTGCAAGTACATCAGCAAGCACCTCAGCATCAACGAGCGCAAGCACGTCAGCAAGTACATCAGCCTCAACAAGTGCAAGTACGTCGGCAAGCACATCGGCTTCAACAAGCGCAAGTACGTCAGCAAGCACGTCAGCATCAACGAGCGCAAGTACGTCAGCAAGCACGTCAGCT
>NZ_JUPG01000041.1 GCF_001074825.1 Streptococcus pseudopneumoniae | reverse complement strand
TTTCTTAGCTAATTCATCCGCTACTGCTTTCTTAGCTGCTTCTTTAGCTACTGGGTTAACTTTTGCAATTTCACCAGTTCCTGCTTCTTTAGCTTTATCTACTTCTGCATTGCTTGGTGCTGCATCAATTGCTGCTTTAGCTTTATCTGCTGCTTTTTTAGCTGCTTCTTTAGCTGCTTTCTTCTCGTCATCTGTCAAGTCTGTACGAGCGTCAATTGC
>NZ_JUPG01000040.1 GCF_001074825.1 Streptococcus pseudopneumoniae | reverse complement strand
AGATCCAGCTAACTTAACTCCAGAAGAGAAGAAAGCGATCGAAGATAAAGTTAAAGCTGTAAATCCAGATGCAACAGTAGTTGTAGATGATAAAGGAAATGCGACAGTTACAACCCCAGAAGGTAAGACAGCAGTAATTCCAGCAGCAGACTTGACGAAAGATTCAGAAGCTGCAACTAAACCAAATGCAGGTAACGACATCGTTAAACCAGCAGATAAGACAGCAG
>NZ_JUPG01000039.1 GCF_001074825.1 Streptococcus pseudopneumoniae | reverse complement strand
ACTAAAAATGAAATGACAATATAGCGTGATGATTGTAATTCTTTTGTCATTTTCCCTCCTGAAAATAAAAAAAAGAAGAACAATATACAATTGTTCTCTCTTTAGATAAATATTTATTGTTGTATTCATTTTTCCGATGCGCAAACGACATCTACAAATACATATACATCTATGTGCCTTTTTAGGACTTTTTTGACGTCAAAATTGCCTTTATCTACAAAGACAAAATGCTTGTAAAATAGCTTAAAATCAAGGATTTTCACTCTTTTTTTCGTTGTAGCAACACTACACACTCCACGTGATGCGTTTGCGGAAATAAGTCCACCGGCTGAACTTTCTTCAATTCATATCCCAACTCTTGATAGAGTTTGATATCACGCGCCATGGTTGCGACATTACAAGAGATATAGGCGATGCGGTCAGCTCCTGTTTGGCTACTTGCCTTGATAAAACTTTCTGTGAGTCCTTTTCTTGGTGGGTCCACTAATATAACACTTGGTTGAATACCTTCCTTGAGCCAATTTTTCATAGCATTTTCAGCAGTGTCACAGACATAGTGGGCATTGGTAATATTGTTGAGTTGGGCATTCTTTTTGCTATTCTCTACTGCTTCTGGAATAATCTCTACACCATAGATTTCCTTAACATGTTTCGCAACAGAGAGGCCAATCGTCCCGATACCAGAATAAGCATCAATAACCACGTCATCTTTTTTTAATTCAGCAAAGTCAATGGCTGTTTGATAAAGTTTTTCAGCCATTTCAGTATTGACTTGGTAAAAAGCGGGACCAGCGATTTGGTAGTCATTTCCCAACATTTGGTCGGTAATATAGTCTTGACCATAAAGAGTTTTCCACTCCTTGCCAAAAATCGCATTGGTGTTCTGGTCGTTGATATTTTGCATAACAGACACAATCTCTGGGAACTGCTTGATTAGTTGGTCAATTAATTGCTCCACTCGGAAAACTTTGGGACGAGTTGTTACCAAAATAACCATGATTTGTCCTGAGTAGTGGCCACGACGCACCACAAGGTTCCGAACCAAGCCAGCTTGTTCCTTTTCGTCATAAGGTTTCAGATCATAACGACGGAGCAAGTCACGTAGGGTTACCACTACCTCATCAATCACAGGATCTTGGATAAAGAAATCTTCAAGTGGCATGAGGTCATGGGAATTCTTACGGAAAAATCCTGTTTCCAAAACACCATTAACACGACGAACAGGCACCTGAGCCTTATTGCGGTACTTGACTGGATTTTCCATGCCAAGCGTTTCAGCAACCTCTACATCAGCAATCCCAGCAATCTTGTAGAGACTGTCCTTGACTTGCTTGGTTTTAAATTTGAGCTGTTCTGGGTAGGCAAGATGACCCAAATCCGCGATTCCTGAACGCAGGTAAGCCAAATCTAGATCTTGATTACGGTGTGGCGACTGGACAAGGTATTCTTCAACCTTCCCAAAACCAATCTTTTTATTGACCTTGAGAACTCGCATGAGGATTTTTTCACTTGGTAAAGCATTCTCGACAAAAAATACCAAACCATCCACCTTGGCCACCCCTGCACCTTCGTGGGTCAAATCAACAATTTCAACTTCTACAATATCATTTTTCTTTAACATTCTCTTCTCTTTCTATTGGCCGACAAAAAAGACGGCAACGTTACGGTTACCATCTATTATACCATGATTTTTCTTAAGAACCAAAACTCTTGAAGAAGTTGACTATGGCTTGCCAGAGGGAACTTAAGAAGTTACCCCCGTCCTCCAGCGCCTTATCCGCATCAAAGTTAAGGTTGATATTTTTAAAACTGTCGCCAGCTTGTGATACGATGCTTTGTTTAAGGTCATTTAGGGTTTTAGTGAAGTCTGTATTGCTGAGGATATCACTCTTTGAGAGATTCAAAGCAAAATTGATGATGATATTGATCTGGTTTCCTGTTATAACCTGATCCAGTTTGTAATTTTTCAAGGTATCTTCAACAATTTTACGGACATCTTCTTCCGTCAGATTTCCCTTACTTTCTTTAGCTTTGGCGAGTCCTGACTTAATATCTGCTAAAGCAACGTTTAATTTATTAGCATCATAGCCTGATTTGTCCTTGTTCTCAGCATTGATATCTGACAAAGCCTTTAGCTCCTCTTGAGCCAAGTCTTTATTGGCTTGCGGCACCTTGGCTCCATTAGCCTCTAGCGAATAGTAAATCCCTGCTAAAGCACTCTCACCTGTAACGGGAATGGGTGCTGCTACAATGATTTTGGCGTGTTCCACACCCAGAGTTACTGCTGCATTTCGGTACATATCCTGAGTCACCTTAGTGATATTTTCTGGTGTTTCAATCTTGACCTCAAGTGGAGACTTGTCACCTAGTTTTTGAATCTTAGCTGATGAATACAACTGTAAGCTAGAGTCATTTGCCACATTCATGATTTTAGAATAGACATCAGGTGTCATGGTCTTGAGTTCTTTGGTATCTGTTGAGGAATTGTAGCCTAATTTCTTAAGGGTTTGATTTTTTTGGTCTTCAGACAATGATGAACCTAGGACATATTCAGGTTGAACATAGGTTTCATCGATAACTTTTTGCACATCTGTTGCTGCATGGGCGCTACTCATAGCTGTTACTGCCCACAAGACCGCAGCACTGGTCAGAAAGAGTTTCTTTCTCATGGGGAATTTCCTCCTTTACCTCTCTAGAGTAATATATCTATCTTAAAGAAAACTTATAACAAAAACACCTGGACTAGCCAGATGTTGAAAAGAGAGTG
Source organism: Streptococcus pseudopneumoniae (assembly GCF_001074825.1). Taxonomy (GTDB): domain Bacteria; phylum Bacillota; class Bacilli; order Lactobacillales; family Streptococcaceae; genus Streptococcus; species Streptococcus pseudopneumoniae_C. Next base: position 16,127 of record NZ_JUPG01000039.1, on the reverse strand, counting down.
AAACATTTGATGATGTAAAGGTTGAGTTGCACCTGTCTAGAATAGTAATAGTTTCCTCCATTTACGTAAAGTTCAGCACCGTGAAAAATAGAAATGGGGTGAATATAACTATAAGTCTTTCCAGTGGTATTGCCAAGCAAGGGAGCAACAGTATCACGGGAGTACTGTTTAGCCAGAGCTAGGGTATTTTCCTTACCATTTTGAGCGATATAATCAATATAGGCGGGACCAAAATTATAGGCTTGCACAGCCGTCCAGACATCAACATCCTTCTTCTGGGCCAGATAGAGATTGTCTGTCAGAGTTTGCACACCTTGTCGAATGCTAGAGGCATTATCATTGATGGTATTGGTGGAACCACTTGCAGACTCACTAGACTGCATGACATCGCCTTCTTTTCCTTTTGTTTCGGTATAAATCATAGCGAGCACAAGCTCTTCGTTTGCTGGGGTGTCTTTTTCACTCAAGATTTCTCGCACCATGGGTTGATAGGTCATGACTTGCTTGACATCTTGGTGAACGCGGTAAGCTTTATAGCCAGCAAAAAGGAAGACTGCTAGTACAAGCACTCTTCGAATTCGTTTAAACATTATTTACTTTGGATATCCTCGATATTTTTGATTAAGATAGAGTAGGTTCCATTGTCGTTTTGGATAAATTCAACAGACTCAGCGTCTTGATAAACATTATTGGGAACGATGAGCTCAATTCCATTTGACAAGGAGAGTTTTTGGTTTTCAAATTTTTTAAGCTGACGACTGGCATCAATTTCATCAAACTGAACTGGCTCTGGTACGGCTTCTTTGACTTGGTCAATAAAGCTTAAACGAGCCGTCAGATTGTTGTCAAAAAGATCATTGGCCAATTTTTCAGGTGACAATTCATTGCTTTCTTCTAGATTGTTAAAAATTGCAGATTTGACCTTGGATTGAAATTGAAAATCATCTGTGTTAAAAGATTCAGCAATTCTCTGGGCTGTTTTTTCCAGTTCCTTGATGGATTTCTTGGGTGAAATCTTAGGGGCGACAGCAAGAAGATTTTCTGAAAAATAGTTCAAGAAAGTCCCGTTGTACTTGATGCGTTTTTCAATCAGATGGTACTTGCGACTCTGAAGATTAACCACCAAGGCCTCATCAGCCCCCGTTCCAAATCCAGGCAGGTTATTCTGAGTTAGCTTGATTGGATTATCAACTTCTCCTCCGAGGTGAGTCAGGGTCTCACGCAGGGCAATTCTCAAGAAAGCGAAATGTTCCACGCCTTCTTTAGAAAATTGCACAAAAATCAAGTCATTGGTCTTGAGGTTTTCAGAAATGCTGAACTCTTCTTTCCAGAGATTAGCCAGTGTTACTGATGTCTCCAATAAATCGTCTGTGATGTGATTGAAGAAGGGATTTTCTTCTTCGAAAATCCCAGTCTTGGCTTCATCTGAATACACACGTTCGATTTTTTTGCGCAGGTATTCTTCGATTTTTGGAGTGATATTGAGAAACTTATCCGCTAGGAACAGCTCGGTATCATCCGGACTGAACTGATGGATAATGGCTTTCTTAATATAAATGTCCATAAAAATTTTAGTCCTCGTATAATGGGAAGGCATCTGTCAATGATTTGACTTCACTTCTCACTTCTTCTAAGACAGCTTCATTTTCTGCATTCTTAAGGGTTTTAATGATGAGTTCAGCAACTTTGCGACTTTCTTCTTCACCAAATCCACGTGCAGTAATAGCTGCAGATCCGATACGAATACCACTTGTCTTGAATGGTGACAAGGTTTCGTAAGGGATTGAGTTTTTATTTAGGGTAATATTGACTTCATCCAGCAAGTTTTGAGCAACTTTACCATTTTCTACAACTTTAGTTACATCCACTAGGAAAAGGTGGTTTTCAGTTCCTCCAGAAATAATACGGAAATTAGAATCTTGTAAGAAGACATTTGCCATAGCCTTGCTGTTTTTGATAACATTGGTAGCGTATTCTTTGAAGGCTGGATCCAAAACTTCTTTGAATGAAACTGCCTTAGCTGCAACAACATGCTCTAAAGGACCGCCTTGAATACCTGGGAAAATAGCTGAATTGATTTTCTTAGCTAGGTCTTCATCATTAGTCAAAATCAAACCACCACGTGGACCACGAAGGGTTTTGTGGGTCGTTGTTGTTGTGATGTGAGCGTATGGCACTGGACTTGGGTGAAGACCAGCTGCCACCAAACCAGCGATATGGGCCATATCGACCATAAGCTTAGCCCCAACAGCATCTGCGATTTCACGGAATTTTGAGAAGTCAATAATTTGAGAATAGGCTGAAGCACCTGCTACAATCAATTTGGGTTTCACTTCTTGAGCTTGTTTCAAGATAGCATCAAAATCCAAGAGCTCCGTTTCAGGGTCAACACTATAAGACACAAAGTTATAAGTTTGACCAGAGAAGCTAACTGGAGCTCCGTGGGTCAAGTGACCACCTGCTGCCAAATCCATCCCCATAACGGTATCACCTGGCTCAATCAAGGCCATGTAAGCCGCACAGTTGGCTTGGCTTCCTGAGTGAGGTTGGACATTAGCGAATTTAGCGCCGAAAATTTCTTTTGCACGTTCAATAGCTAGAGTCTCTACAACGTCTACCACATCAGTTCCACCATAATAACGACGGCCTGGGTAACCTTCGGCGTATTTATTCGTCAAGATAGACCCTTGAGCCGCCATAACAGCCTTGGAAACAACGTTTTCCGAAGCAATCAACTCGATGTTGTTTTGTTGGCGTTCTTCTTCTTTGGCAATAGCATTCCATAGATCAGCATCGTATGCTTTAAAATCATCTTTGTCAAAAATCATAGGTCTTCTCCTTTATTGTGTGACAGGTCCTTTAGTCTAAGAAAATAAACTAAAAGATGCGAATAAACCGTTTCTGCATTTTATCACAAGTATAACCAACTTTTTCATAAAATGCATGAGCTCCCAGACGATGATCGGCAGAGTTTAATCGGATAAACTCATAACCACGTCTTTTTGCTTCTTCCTCCACCCCTTGCAGTAAGCTTTTACCGATACCTCGCCCTTGTGCTTGAGGAGACACCGCTAACCCTAAGATATTAAAGCCTGCTTTGGAATAGAGGGATTCATAGACCTCAGCATGGACATATCCAAGTAGTACATGACTAGCCTCATCCTCATAACCAAGTAGGAAATGATGTGAATCCTGAGATAATCTAGCTAGTTGACTAGCTGTGTCCTCTAGATTAAAAGAATAGCCCAAAGCCTCTTGGTTAATCTCACATATAGCATTCACATCTGTTTCTTGTAAATCTCTTAGCATCTCATTCCTCCTCAAAAGAAATCTCTGGCAACTGTGCAAGAATGTCTTCTCGCTTAATCGTCCCCTGGCGTAAGATTTTCCCCTTGTCTCCAGACAAATCCAAAATAGTCGAATCCTGTCCAGTCAGAAAAGCATCGTCTTCAAGACCCAAAACCTCTTGATCAAAATCCTCTAGAATCTGATCAAAGGTTACGCCACTTGCCTGACCTGAGATATTGGCAGACGGTCCAATCAAGGGCCCCGTCTCTCTAATCAAATCTAGTGTAATGGGGTGACTGGGCATCCGAAATCCAACAGTCGCGAGACCAGAATTGACCCAATAGGGAACTCGGTCATTGGCTTCGAGAATAATGGTCAAGGGACCCGGTAAAAAGGTCTCTACAAGTTTTTGTAGATAAGTTGGCTGATTCTTTGAAAAGTGCAAGATGTCCTCTAGAGAGGCGATATTTAGATTAAGTGCCTTATCTCTAGGGCGACGTTTGAGTTGGTAAACATGGTCAACTGCTTTTTCATCTAGCGCCTTGGCAAAAAGACCATAAACCGTCTCTGTAGGTAGAACGACAGCTCCACCATTTTCTAACTCTTGTCTAATTCTGTCCATCATCAACCACGACCATCCTATCTTGACCAAATTGGTCCTTGAGTGTTCGTACTCGCTTTTCAGGAAGATATTTCCTAAAAAGTTCGGGAACACTTTGACCTTGCTTGTATCCAATTTCAAGGTAAATCTTACCACCATCTTTGAGATAGTATGTTGCATCTTCCGCAATTCTACGGTAAATAGCTAGGCCATCCTCGTCTGCAAAGAGAGCTAGATGAGGCTCCGAATTAAAAACATTCAAGCCAACCTCTGACTCATCTTCACGAGAGATATAGGGTGGATTGGATACAATTATATCATATTTTTCAGAAATTTCTGCAAAACAATCAGATTTTTTAAAAAATATATTAAGTTTTTGATTTTTAGCATTTTCGCTAGCTAAATCTAAAGCATCTTGGGAAATATCCGCTGCTGTTACTGACCAATCTTGTCTGTTTTTTGCTAAGGCAAGAGCAATAGCTCCACTACCTGTTCCGATATCCAGAACTGAAAGATTCGCCTCAGGATTTTCGGCAAGGATAAGTTCAACCAACTCTTCTGTTTCTGGACGAGGAATCAAAACCCGTTCATCAACTTTTAACGGCATTCCATAAAAATCTGCCTGTCCAATGATATACTGAGCTGGCTTGTGAGCTGCTAACTGTTGGAAAATTCCTTTAACAAAAACTTCTTCCTCTTCCATCACTTCCTGCTGAAGAGCAAAGACAAAATCCGTAAAAGATAGATTTTTCAGGCTTCGATAGACAAAAGAGAGGCTTTCTGCTTCCTCTCCTTGTCTTATCAACTCTTCTTCAAAATCTGAAAATAATTGAGCTAATTTCATTATTTGTTTAATTCTTCTAATTTTTGTGTTTGGTCATAGAGCACCAAGGCATCCACAACTTCATCCAATTTTCCAGACAAGATGGTATCTAGTTTTTGGAGAGTCAAGCCGATACGGTGATCTGTGACACGATTTTGTGGGAAGTTATAGGTACGGATACGTTCTGAACGGTCACCAGTACCAATTGTCGACTTACGCTCAGCGTCTTGTTCATCCTGAGCAATTTGTGCGAAGTGGTCAGCAACACGCGCACGAATAATCTTCATAGCCTTCTCACGGTTTTTCTGCTGGGTACGTTCTTCCTGCATCTCAACCTTGATATTGGTTGGTAAGTGAACGATACGAACGGCAGTCGCAACCTTATTGACGTTCTGTCCACCAGCACCAGATGCGTGGTAGATATCAACACGAAGGTCTTTTGGATCAATATCGTATTCTACTTCTTCCACTTCAGGCATGACAAGAACTGTCGCTGTCGAAGTATGTACGCGACCTTGGCTTTCTGTCACAGGAACACGTTGCACTCGGTGGGCACCTGATTCGTACTTAAGCTTAGAATATACAGATTGACCCGAAACCATAGCAACCACTTCTTTGAAACCACCGACACCATTCATAGAGGCTTCCATGACTTCAAAGCGCCATCCTTGGGCTTCCGCATACTTTTGGTACATGGTTAGCAAATCCCCAGCGAAAAGTGCTGCTTCGTCACCACCAGCTGCTCCACGGATTTCAAGGATGATGTTCTTATCATCGTTTGGATCCTTTGGAAGGAGCAAGATTTTTAGTTTTTCTTCGTATTCTTCTTTTTCAGCCTTGGCATCTTTGAGCTCTTGCTTGGCCATTTCTTCCAAGTCCGCATCTCCGCCTGATTCCTTAATCATCTCTTCGGCATCAACGATGTTTTGAAGGACTTGTTTGTACTCACGGTAGGCTGTTACCGTATCACGAGTTGAAGCCTCTTCTTTTGAAAGCTCCATAAAACGCTTGGTGTCTGAAACGACATCAGGGTCACTCAGCAATTCTCCTAATTCTTCATAACGGTCTTCTACAGCTTGTAGTTGATCATAGATATTCATTTTTTCTCCTTATTTCTCAATTGTTAGATCATAGATTGCTACTACTTCGTTCTCGGATATTTCCCCAGTTTCTTTGAATCCATAACTGAGGTAACAAAATCTTGCATGTTCATTTTCTGGCTCATAAGACAACCAAAGTTTATTGCCTAAACCTGCTTGCGCTGTCCGAACATAGTCTAGCACTTTATCCATAATTGGTTTAAAATATCCTTGATTTTGAAAATTCTTATCAATCATAAAACGAAATAGTAAATAATTCCCACTACTAATTCCGATCTTTTTATCATAAGCTATCATCACAAAACCTATAATTGCATCATTATCATAAACTGCCAATGGAGCTACAAAATCTCCATTTTTAGTGTAGACATATGCTTCAGCTAAACTAATCGCGTTGGTTGCAATGAATTGTTTTTGATATTCCTTGACATCCAAATTCAAAACATCAAAATAATTTCCCATTGTAACATCTCTTAGTTCAATTGTCATAGTTTTGCTCCTTATTAGATGATATCATTGGTGCAAAATAATGTTTACGGCAAACCGAGATATAGGTTTCATTGCCACCAATCTGGATCTGCTCACCATCATAAACGGGTAGACCATCCTGTGTACGCAACACCATAATCGCCTTTTTCTTGCAATACTGACAAATGGTCTTGATTTCGTCAATCTTGTCTGCTAAAAGCAAGAGATATTTGGAACCTTCGAACAGTTCGTTACGAAAGTCATTTTTCAAACCAAAAGCCATGACCGGTATGTCTAACTCGTCCACAACACGAGCTAGGTCGTAAACATGGTGACGCTTGAGAAACTGGGCTTCATCGACCAAAACACAGTAAGGCTTTTCTGGTAAGTCTCGGATATAGCCAAAGATATCTGTCGTTTCCTCAATCGCAAGGGCAGGGCGTTTCATGCCAATTCGACTCGACACATAGCCAACACCGTCACGCGTATCCAGAGCCGAGGTCATAATGACAACACCTTTTCCTTGCTCCTCATAGTTATAGGCCACCTTGAGAATCTCAATGGTCTTACCAGAGTTCATAGTCCCATAACGATAATACAACTGTGCCATGTTTCTTGCTTCACGTCCATTTCTAAATTTTTGCTACATTCTAGTATATCATAATTTTCTTAAGCTTTAAACGGCAAAATGTGGTAAAATAGAAGAAATCAAAACTAGTGGAGGAAGCCATTATGCCATTTGTACGCATCGATTTATTTGAAGGACGCACGCTCGAGCAAAAGAAAGCTCTTGCTAAGGAAGTAACGGAAGCGGTTGTCCGCAACACTGGAGCACCTCAATCTGCTGTCCATGTCATCATCAATGACATGCCAGAAGGAACTTACTTCCCACAAGGAGAAATGCGCACCAAATAAGCTAGCTTAAGCAGAAATGCTTAGGCTTTTTCAATCTCCAAGTAGCATCCATTGAAGAAATAGTCTAAATTTGTTACAATTTGAAAAGAAACTTGGAGTATTCCAAGAAAAGAGCTATTAAAGGAAACATTATGATTACACGTGAATTTGATACCATCGCTGCTATCTCTACTCCACTAGGTGAAGGGGCTATTGGTATTGTCCGCTTGAGCGGAACAGAAAGTTTTGCTATTGCACAGAAAATTTTTAAAGGAAAAGACCTGAACAAGGTTGCTAGCCACACTCTTAACTACGGTCACATCGTTGACCCTCAAACTGGTAAGGTCATGGACGAGGTTATGATTGGGGCTATGAAGTCTCCAAAAACCTTCACTCGTGAGGATATTATCGAGATTAACACCCACGGTGGGATTGCGGTGACCAATGAAATTCTCCAGCTAGCTATTCGTGAAGGAGCTCGGTTGGCAGAACCTGGTGAATTTACTAAACGGGCCTTTCTAAACGGACGTGTGGACTTGACACAGGCTGAGGCGGTAATGGATATCATCCGTGCCAAGACTGATAAGGCTATGAACATTGCTGTCAAACAACTAGATGGCTCCCTTTCTGACCTGATTAACAATACCCGTCAAGAAATCCTCAATACACTTGCCCAAGTTGAGGTCAATATCGACTATCCTGAGTATGATGATGTTGAGGAAGCTACTACTGCTGTTGTCCGTGAAAAGACTATGGAGTTTGAGCAATTGCTAACTAATCTCCTTAGGACAGCCCGTCGCGGCAAAATCCTCCGTGAAGGAATTTCCACTGCTATCATCGGCCGTCCCAACGTTGGAAAATCTAGCCTGCTCAACAACCTCTTGCGTGAAGATAAGGCTATCGTAACCGACATCGCAGGTACCACCCGTGATGTCATCGAAGAATACGTCAACATCAATGGGGTACCTCTCAAATTGATTGATACAGCCGGTATTCGTGAAACAGATGACATTGTAGAACAAATCGGTGTTGAGCGTTCGAAAAAAGCCCTCAAAGAAGCTGACTTGGTACTACTAGTATTAAATGCCAGTGAACCACTGACCGCCCAAGATCGTCAACTCTTAGAAATCAGCCAAGATACTAATCGCATTATTCTACTTAATAAAACTGACCTGCCTGAAGCGATTGAAACTTCAGAACTTCCAGAAGATGTCATCCGCATTTCAGTTCTTAAAAATCAAAACATCGATAAGATCGAAGAGCGCATCAACAATCTCTTCTTTGAAAATGCTGGTTTGGTTGAACAAGATGCTACTTATCTATCCAATGCTCGTCACATTTCCCTAATTGAAAAGGCAGTTGAAAGCCTACAAGCTGTTAACCAAGGTCTTGAACTGGGGATGCCAGTTGATTTGCTTCAAGTTGATTTGACTCGTACTTGGGAAATTCTCGGTGAAATCACAGGAGATGCTACTCCAGATGAACTCATCACCCAACTCTTTAGCCAATTCTGTTTAGGAAAATAAGAAAAATCCATGATCATTCGGTCATGGATTTTATTGTCTTATTAGTAATCTGGTCTTAAAACACCTGTTACAGTTGCCTTAGTTGCTTCGTAGTCGCCATCTACGACAACCTTGATAATGCGTTTTGCATCTTCTTCTGGTGCTGGAACAAGAGGTAGACGAGTTGGTCCAGCTTCAAATCCCATATAGTTCAGAACTGCCTTAACAGGAGCAGGACTTGGATAAGAGAAGAGGGCATTGACTTTAGGAATGAATTTACGCTGAATAGCCGCTGCTTTCTTCATATCACTTTCCGAAATGGCAGTGAACATCTCATGCATCTCATCCCCATTTGTATGGGATGCAACAGAAATAACCCCGTCCGCACCAAGGTTCATGGCATGGAAAGCATCTCCATCCTCACCAGTATAGACCAAGAACTCTTCTGGCTTGTGCTCGATCAAGTAAGCCATATTGGCCAAGCTAGTACATTCTTTGACTCCAATGATATTTGGATGGTCAGCCAAGCGAAGCATGGTTTCTGGAGTCAATTCGACAACCACACGTCCTGGAATGTTATAGATAATAATCGGTAGGTCCGAAGCATCTGCAATTGCTTTAAAGTGCTGGTACATTCCTTCTTGAGAAGGTTTGTTGTAGTAAGGTACGATAGCAAGTCCAGCTGCAAAACCACCAAACTCTGCTACTTCTTTTACAAACTCGATTGAATCACGAGTATCATTGGTACCGATACCAGCAATAAGCGGTACCCGACCATTAACAACTTTTTGTACAGCAGTAAAAATCTCCAACTCTTCATCGTGAGTCAAGGTAGGACTTTCAGCTGTCGTACCAGCAAGAAGAATTCCATCCGTGTGATGAGCCAGCAAATGCTCAATCAAGGCTGGAATAGCATCAAAATTGATAGAACCATCATCATGAAAAGGAGTAATGAATGCTGTGATGATTTTACACTCTTTTAAATCTTGATAAGACATGAGAAACACCTCTCTATTTCAAAGAAGGAGTTCATCTGAACTCCTAAACGATATTACTATTTTAATTCAAATTTCAATTCGGCCGTTGGACGAACCAATCCACGTTCATGAAGAGTTTCTGCAATCTGAACTGAGTTCCAAGCAGCACCTTTGAGAAGGTTATCTGAAACAACCCACATGTGAATTCCTTTTTCTGCATCCAAGTCTTTACGGATACGACCAACAAAGGTATCACGTGAACCAACTGCATTGATGGCTTGCGGATAGATTTGATGAGCTACATCATCTTCAAGAACAGCACCTGGGAAGACTGCGATAGCTGCTTTGACTTCTTCAATTGGAGCCACTTCTTTTGTTTCGATATAAACTGACTCAGAGTGAGCTGACAAGACTGGAATACGCACACATGTTGCAGATACTGCAATGCTATCATCTTCCATGATTTTCTTAGTTTCCTTAGTCATCTTCATCTCTTCGTAAGTATAATCATTGTCTGTGAAGACATCAATTTGTGGAAGAGCGTTAAAGGCGATAGGATAATGTTTCTTGTCACCACCTGAAGGCAAAATTTCTGCGTGTAAATCACGTGGTTTCACTCCATCATTCAAGACTTCACGAAGTTCACGTTGTGTCTCAAGAATCGCTCCCATACCAGCACCTGAAACTGCTTGGTAAGTTGAAACGATGATACGGTCCAAGCCCCATTTTTGGCGAACTGGCTCAAGAGCCACCATCATTTGGATTGTTGAACAGTTAGGGCAAGCAATAATCCCGTTGTGGGCATCAAGTGCGTGAGCATTGACCTCTGGAACAACCAAAGGAACGTCTGGATTTTGACGGAAGTAAGATGTATTATCAACTACTACCGCTCCAGCTTTAACTGCATATGGTGCATACTTAGCTGATGTAGAACCACCTGCTGAAAAGAGAGCAATATCAACTCCTTCAAAAGCAGTTTCAGTCGTTTCTTCAATCGTAATATCTTGGTCTTTAAATTTCAAAGTCTTGCCCGCTGAACGTGCAGAAGCAAGTAAACGAATTTTATCGATTGGAAGTGTTGATTCTTCCAACATTTTTATCATCTGAGCACCGACAGCACCTGTCGCGCCGACTACAGCAACTGTATATCCCATAAGTAACCTCTTTCGGAATTTTCTAAAAATTTCTATAATAGATGTATTATACTACTTTTTCCATGAATTGCAAAGCTTTTTCATCATTTTTTGGAAAATAAAAATCCCCAGTCGCTAGACTAGGGACTAAGAGGCATCTTCATGTGATGAGCAGGTTCACACAACTCATCAAGGTCCGCTCCTGCGTTATGACCTCCTTATGCTCAATAGTAGCCCGAAGACTACCTATCGACTCATCGCGTCTATTATATTACTAGAAATAAGTGGTTTTGTCAATAAGAAATTTTTGCAGGATGACTTTTATTATACAAAAGCCAGAATTTTTTCTCGCGGGCATAAGAAAAAACTCTTGTGTTCAAGAGTCTCCCTGTAAATATTATGCTAATTGCCGGGATTGAACCGGCGACCTCATCCTTACCATGGATGCGCTCTGCCAACTGAGCTAAATCAGCTTACTTAAAAAGTATACTACAGTTAGAAAATCTTGTCAAGTTTCCTAAGAAATTTTCCATAAGAAAAAGCCAGGCAAAGGCTACCTAGCTTATCCTGTTCTATTTGCTTAAATCGATTCGACGACCAATTTTACCAATGATAATCGCTCCAATAATCAATGAAGCAAATTCACCAACTCCTGTTGTAAACCAAGTGAGGAAAAATGGTAATTGAGCTACAATATTCAACTCTGCAGCGATAGTAAACATGGAAATTGAAAATAGGATTGAAAAGAAGAAATGATCTTTTCGAATCAATCCGTTAAAAAGGTAATCTTTGCTGTATTTTGCAAAAAGCCAAACACCTAGACTGAGGAATACCAGGGTTGAGCCACCACCAACAAAGACATCTAGCAGTCCGAAGCTAAAGAAATTAGCAATCATACAACCTATAGTAACTCCGATGATGTACTTAGGATTGTAAAAAGCCATAAAGTTCATCATTTCTGAAATACGGAACTGATAAGCACCGTAGCTAATGGCATTTAGGGGTGGTGTGACAGTTAAAACGACATAGATAGCTGCAACGATTGCAATATCTGCTACATCACGAACAGTTAATTTTTTCATCTTTTCTCCTTTGGCGGGTTGTCCACGTAAAATATGCTTGGTGAAAGAAGCTAAGCACCAAGGGTTGATTCATTCAACCTTACTAGTATAGCACAATAGCCTGCTTTATGCTATACTAAAAGCATGAAAAAACGCATTCAAAGTCTATTCATGAATGAGCTCTTAGCCTATCTTTTTTTTGGAATAGCAACTACTCTTGTTTCCATCTTATCCCGATTAGTCATTTATCAACTAAGTCATCAGGAGCTCCTTGCTACGACCTTGGCAAATATAATCGGTATCCTCTTTGCCTTTATCACAAATGATACAATCGTGTTTAAGCAAACAAGGAAGAATCGACTTATCCGTTTATTGAAATTTTCTCTTGCTCGCCTTTCTACTTTTCTGTTAGATTTGCTCTTTACTTTTCTGTTTGTGACTCAATTCCCTCATATCATAGGGCAATTTGTAAATGAAAATCTTGATAAGATAAATGCAATTGAAACAGTTCTTGCACAATTTTTTATAATTATTCTTAATTACATTTTTAGTAAGGTATTTATTTTTAAAAAATAAGAAAAAATTTAAGCATATAGCTTGCAAGCATTTCTTAATTAATATATAATAAAGAGTAAAAATTTTGTAAAGGAATTATGAAAATGTTAAAAGATCTTAAAGCATTTTTGCTCCGCGGTAATGTCGTAGACCTTGCTGTCGGTGTGATCATTGCCTCTGCTTTTGGTGCAATCGTAACTTCATTCGTTAACGATATCATCACTCCACTTCTATTGAATCCAGCCTTGGAAGCTGCGAAAGTAAAAAATATCGCTGAGCTTGCATGGAATGGTGTTACATATGGTAAATTCTTAAGTGCTATTATCAACTTCCTTGTTGTAGGTACTGTTCTCTTCTTTGTTATTAAAGCTATGGAAAAAGCTCAAAGCCTTACTAAAAAAGAAGAAGTTGTTGAAGAGGAAGCTCCAGCTGGTCCAACTGAGTTGGAAGTACTTCAAGAAATCAAAGCTCTTCTTGAGAAAAAATAATCGATTAAAAGGATTTAGCGCAAAGCTAAATCCTTTTTCTTTACTCTTTTGGTAATTTACCTGCTTTTTCAAGCATTTTCTTGATAAGATAAGGCATCTTAACATTTTCTCGACCTTTTTTCTCAATCAATTTTTTAACAAATTCTGGCATTTGTAAGTCTTGTGATTCATCTAAAATATTTTTAGTTTCATCCGAAGGGACTAATTCATCAAAGGTTTCTTCTTCTGGGAGAAATTCCTTAAACTCTTGATGTTCATTAGCTCTGACTGTATTAACCAAGGCATCAATCAAACGAGAATCCGTATTGGGCATTGGTGGTCGATGGTAGGTCACACCCAATTCTTGACACAAGTCATAACATTCCACATCATTATCAAACAAGACTTCAATATGCTCACTAATGAAGCTGATAGGAACAAAAATATAATGGTCTGGATGTTCTGTCTGTTCTCTGAGATACTCCAAAACATCTGGTTTAATCCATGGAATACCGATATCGCTCTCACTCTGCCAGGTGTTAGTATATTGTTCTGAAGTCAAGCCTAGTTTTTCAGCGACTAGCTTGCTATTTTCAAAAATTTGGTCGATATAGGGGTCACCAAAATCCAAGGCAAAAATGGGCACACTATGGGCTGAAAAGATTACTTTAAAGCTATCCTGCTTTACTTCTTCTTTTAAAATATTAGCAATTTCATCTGCCCAATAGTTTAGCAAGGCCTCTTCTTGATACCAGTCCTTAATGATCAAAAATTGAATTTGCTTGCTTTCTAAAAATTTCTCATAACCCATGACAGAGTAAAAAGAATAATGGGGCTCCAAAATCAAGCAAATACACTGCTCGATTCCATCTGATTCCATCTGACCAATCACATCTGGAATAAAAGGTTTGGAAAATTTATTGGCAAAATAGACACTATACTCATTCCCCAGTCTAGCTTCTACTAAGGCAACTTCTTCACGGGTGATTCTTTGTAGAGGCGTACCTCCAATAAGTACATAATTATCATAGAGTGTTTGAATCTCGTGGTCTTGAGGTCTCACTCCACGACGAATATTTGTGAAAAAATCAGCTACACCTTCAAAGGTAATCTCTTCTGGCGAACCGAAAGTCATCATTAAAATTGCTTTTTTCATAACTGCTTCCTTGTGATGTTTTTATCAAATTTATTTTATCATGAATCCACTGATAAGTAAACGCTAACATAGAGAATTTCCCTAACTTCTGTCTTTTGTTTTTATCTTCTTTCTATGATACAATGGAAAAAATGAATTCAAAAGGAGTTTTTTATGACTTACCCCAATCTCTTGGACCGCTTCTTAACCTACGTTAAGGTCAACACGCGCTCTGATGAACACTCTACTACTACTCCAAGTACACAGAGTCAGGTTGACTTTGCGACAAATGTCCTAATTCCTGAAATGAAACGTGTTGGATTACAAAATGTTTATTATCTACCAAATGGTTTTGCAATTGGGACTTTGCCAGCCAATGATCCATCTTTAACACGTAAAATTGGCTTCATCTCCCACATGGATACTGCTGATTTTAACGCCGAAGGAGTCAATCCACAGGTAATTGAAAACTACGATGGTGGTGTGATTGAACTTGGAAACTCTGGTTTCAAACTAGATCCAGCTGACTTCAAGAGTCTTGAGAAATATCCAGGACAAACGCTCATCACAACAGATGGAACAACCTTGCTAGGTGCCGATGACAAGTCAGGAATTGCTGAGATTATGACTGCCATTGAATATCTGACTGCCCATCCTGAAATCAAACACTGTGAGATTCGTGTTGGTTTTGGTCCAGATGAGGAAATCGGTGTTGGTGCTAATAAATTTGATGCAGAAGATTTTGATGTTGATTTTGCCTACACTGTTGATGGAGGACCACTAGGTGAGCTTCAGTACGAGACCTTCTCAGCAGCTGGTGCTGAATTGCATTTCCAAGGTCGTAATGTCCACCCTGGTACTGCAAAGGGACAGATGGTAAATGCTCTTCAGCTAGCAATTGATTTTCACAATCAACTTCCAGAGAATGACAGACCTGAGTTAACTGAAGGTTACCAAGGGTTCTATCATCTTATGGATGTGACAGGTAGTGTCGAGGAAGCGCGTGCTAGCTACATCATTCGTGATTTTGAAAAAGATGCCTTTGAAGCGCGTAAAGCAGCCATGCATTCTATCGCTGATAAAATGAATCAAGAACTTGGTAGCGACCGTGTCACACTAAACTTGACAGACCAGTACTACAATATGAAAGAAGTCATTGAAAAAGATATGACTCCAATTACCATTGCTAAGGCCGTTATGGAAGATTTAGGTATCACACCTATTATTGAACCAATTCGCGGCGGGACAGACG
Organism: Streptococcus pseudopneumoniae; assembly: GCF_001074825.1. Taxonomy (GTDB): domain Bacteria; phylum Bacillota; class Bacilli; order Lactobacillales; family Streptococcaceae; genus Streptococcus; species Streptococcus pseudopneumoniae_C. Next base: position 868 of record NZ_JUPG01000039.1, on the reverse strand, counting down.
GCTCTAAAATTTCCTTTATGGGAATCCCAACTCCAAATATCTTTGCTGGTGGCGAAAACATGCATGGACGTTTTGAATATGTTAGCCTTCAGACTATGGAACGTGCAGTTGATACCATCATTGGTATCGTAGCTTATAAATAATTGATAAAAAACCGAGCATATCCAACTACGGAAATGCTCGGTTTTAGTATTTTATACTCGTCGAAAATCTCGTCAAACCACGTCAACATCGTCTTGCTGTACTCAAGTACAGCCTGCGGCTAGTATCCTAGTTTGCTCTTTGATTTTCATTAAGTATTAAAAGTGACATCTTTCCCTGCCCCTTTAGTTATCTCCCAATTTTCTCGTCTACTTGATTGTATTTCACTTAATACAAGGAAAACAATCTAAAACTAATTGTTACAACCTTCTTGCATCCAATTCGAATACACTATTTAAGGGCATTTTACATTAATTAGTCTTTTTTTCTTTTGACCATTCCAATCATTCCTAAGAACATGCCCATAATTCCTACAGATGCAAAAGCAGAACCATCTTCACTTCCTGTTTTAGGTAGAACTTCTTGACGATTTGCAGGTGCCTGATAAGTCTTATCTTCTAACATAGGCGGAACTACATATGACTTATCATCATTTTTATCTACGATTTGATTCATAGTTTTTTCAGAGGCAGTTACATCACTAGTAAATCCTGATTCTTGATGACTTGCAGCTTCTCCACTAGGAACTCCTTCCTCAACGTTCGAAACTCCATGAGTAACTCCTTCAGAACCAGTCATACTACCAGTAAACTCTGGTAAGTTATGAATAGCTGCTTCAGAACCCGACACACCACCAGTAAACTCTGGTAAGTTGTGAATAGCTGCT
>NZ_JUPG01000038.1 GCF_001074825.1 Streptococcus pseudopneumoniae | reverse complement strand
TTTTCAACTCTTACTATTATACAGCCTTTTTATTTTTTGTCAACTACTTTTTCTAATTTTTTTCAAATACTTTTTCCTTTTTTTCAAATAAAGTAAAAAGAGCCAGAATTATACTGACTCTTCTATTGTTCATTAAACTTAGAAGCACGTTCTTCTCCCCACCAATATGGGATTAGTTCTGCGACTTTCACTATCTTTCTTCTATCGTAGTCCATCATGAATTCTGCATCTTTATTTTCAGCGTTCAACTCTAAAAGGAATTCTCTGCAAGCTCCACAGGGCATTCCTGAACTTCCACCATACGGCGGTTTGTCTCGGAAGGCTAATACTTTTTTAACCTTAGTTTGTCCTGAAAATTGGTACATATTAAAGAGTGCCGCACGCTCTGCGCAGAGATGGAAAACACCACAGGTTCCCTCCATACAGAAACCTGTAAATATTTGTCCATCTTCTGCTTCTACTGCGGCTACAACATGGTTGGCATAAACAAAATCAGATACTTCATGTGGATCGTATAGTTTCTGTGCTTCTTCGTACATCTTTTCCCAGATGTCCATTATTGTACCCTTCTTATTTAGAGATTTCTTTTAACATATTTTCAATATGCTGGATTGATTTTTCACGGCCTAACAAGAAGATAGTATCTGGCAATTCGGGTCCATGCATTTCACCTGAAACAGCGATACGAATAGGCATGAAAAGATTTTTCCCTTTAATACCTGTTTCTTTTTGGACTGCTTTAATTTGTGGGAAGATATTCTCTGTTACAAATTCATCATCTGTCATCGCTTCGAGTTTTGCTTTGAAGGCTTCAAGAACTGTTGGGACTGTTTCCCCTGCCATGACTTCGCGCTCTGCTTCTGTCAATTCTGGGAAATCTGAGAAGAAGAGATCTGTCAATGGAATAATCTCATCTACTGATTTCATTTGTGGTTTATAGAGTTCAACTAATTTTTCAGCCTTATCAGTCAATCGGCCTGCTTCCTCTAAGAATGGTTTTGCCATTTCAAAGATAGTTTCTAGGTCTGCATTCTTGATATAATCATTACTCATCCAGTCGAGTTTCTTCTGATCAAAGGCTGCTGGAGACTTGCTGAGGCGGTTTTCATCGAAAAGTTTAATGAGTTCTTCACGAGAGAAGATTTCATCTTCTCCACCTGGGTTCCAACCAAGAAGAGCAATAAAGTTAAATACTGCTTCTGGTAAATAACCTTTTTTACGGTAGTCTTCGATAAACTGAAGGGTGTTGGTGTCACGTTTAGACAATTTTTTCCCAGTTTCAGAGTTGATAATCAAAGTCATGTGACCGAACTCTGGTGCTTCCCAACCAAGTGCTTCATAAACCATAAGCTGTTTTGGTGTATTAGCAATATGGTCATCTCCACGGATAACATGGGAGATTTGCATATCGTGGTCATCGATAACAACGGCAAAGTTGTAAGTTGGGTAACCATCTTTCTTTTGGATAACCCAGTCACCACCGATATTGCCACCTTCAAATTCGATATCGCCTTTGACCATATCATGCCACTTGTAGATACCTGACTCATTAACAGCCAAACGAACTGTTGGAATGATACCAGCTGCTTCACGTTCTGCGATGTAAGCTACTTTCTCCTGTTCACTCATACCAAGGTATTCGTTGATGTAGCGTGGTGTTTCACCAGCCGCTTCTTGGCGTTCGCGTTCAGCCGCCAATTCTTCTTCTGTAACATAAGATTTGTAGGCTTTTCCTTCAGCTAGCAATTGGTCGATGTATTTTTGATACAAGTCCAAACGTTCAGACTGGCGGTAGTTTTCATGTGTTTCTGGGCTTTCATCCCAATCCATGCCCAACCAACGAAGGTTTTCAAGCTGTGAACGTTCACCATCTTCGACATGACGTTTACGGTCAGTATCTTCAATACGGATAATAAAAGTTCCACCATGATGACGTGCGTAAAGATAGTTGAACAATGCTGTACGGGCATTCCCGATGTGTAGTAGTCCTGTTGGACTTGGTGCGTAACGTACGCGGATATCTTTTGACATAGTTTCTCCTATAAAGTCTCTAGGCGTCTGCCTTTTTACTCTCTATATTATATCACAAGTCTTGGCTGAGTCCAATTTCTATGGATAAAGAGAGTAAAAAGAGTGGACAAACCACTCTTTTCTTCTATTATAGACGTGCGTTAAGTTCTTTGCTCAATTCTTCAAATCCTGGTTTTCCAAGCAGGGCAAACATGTTACGTTTATAAGCTTCAACACCTGGTTGGTCAAATGGGTTGATAGCATTCAAGTAACCTGAAAGGGCGATAGCCAATTCGAAGAAGTAGATAGTGTAACCAAGAGTGAAAGCGTCTTGCTCTGGAAGAGTCACGTACATGTTTGGTACATCACCATCTGTGTGGGCAAGAAGAACACCGTCAGTTGCTTTTTTGTTTACAAAGTCAACGTCTTTTCCTTGAAGGTAACCAAGTCCATCAAGATCTTCTTCCAAAGTAGGGATAATCACGTTCTTACGAGGTTTGTCAACACGAACAACTGTTTCAAACATGATACGAGTTCCTTCTTGGATAAATTGACCAAGTGAGTGCAAGTCAGTTGAGAAGTTGGCTGAAGTTGGGTAGATACCTTTTTGGTCTTTTCCTTCTGATTCACCAGCCAATTGTTTCCACCACTCTGAGAAGTATTGAAGCGATGGCTCATAGTTTACCAAGATTTCAGTTGCATAGCCTTTACGGTAAAGGATGTTACGAACTGCTGCGTATTGGTAAGCTTCGTTTTCAGAGATTTTATCTGAAGTGTAGTCTTTGCGAGCTGCGTTAGCACCTTCCATAAGGGCTTTGATGTCAGCTCCTGAAGCAGCGATTGGAAGCAAACCAACAGCTGTCAATACTGAGAAGCGTCCACCGATGTCATCTGGAACCACAAATGTTTCCCAACCGTTGGCATCTGCTTCAACCTTAACAGCACCTTTTTGGCGGTCAGTTGTTGCATAGATACGTTTGTTAGCTTCTTCTTGTCCGTATTTCTTAACCAAGAGTTCTTTGAAAACACGGAAAGCGATAGCTGGCTCAGTTGTTGTACCTGATTTAGAAATTACGTTTACTGAGAAGTCTTTGTCTGCAACATACTCTACCAAGTCAGCAAGGTAAGTAGATGAGATTGAGTTTCCTGCGTAAAGGATTTGTGGAGCTTTACGTTCTTCTTTTGTTTGCAAGTTAGCAAAATGGTGATTCAAGAAGTCGATTGCTGCTTTGGCACCAAGGTAAGATCCACCGATACCGATAACAACCAAAACATCGCTGTCTGATTTGATTTGCTCAGCAGCTTTCAAGATGCGGTCGAATTCTTCACGGTCGTAGTTTTCAGGAAGGTCCAACCATCCCAAGAAATCGCTACCAGCACCAGTTCCTTTACGGATCAATTCATCTGCTGCTGTTACTTGTGATTGCATGTATTCCACTTCATGTGGTGCAACAAATTTGTCTAAAACTTTTGAATAATCAAATTTAATATGTGACATGTTATTCCTCCAATATTTCTTCTTTTCTATCATAACGCTTACCTTCGTTTTTTTCAAGTTTTTTTGTCGAATTTCTCCAATTTTTATCAGAATTCAAACGTTTGCGTAAAAATCCCACATTCCAAAAATTTTGAAATAATAAAAAGAAAGAACGACTAGATGTTCCAGCCGTTACAGTTCATTCAATAAATACTCAAATAATTCTAAATTGCCATCTTCTTCATTAACCAGAAACTCTGGATGCCACTGCAAACCGATAATGCGGTGCTCGTCGATAGACTCAATCGCTTCGATGGTTTGATCTCTCGGATCAATAGCAGTTACACGGAAATTAGGTGCCAAATCTTTGATACTCTGACGATGTACGGAGTTGACCTGACTTTCTTTTCCAAATAGCTTAGCCACCACGCTTCCTTCCACTGTCTCAATAGAGTGAGATGTCCCAAAAGGCAGTCCTTGCCAGTGACCTTCGATTTCTTGATTGAGGGTTCCACCAAAGGCAACATTGACAAGTTGGACACCACGGCAGATTGCCATAATTGGTTTATTCTGACGGAGCGCTTCTTTCAAAAGCGCCAATTCAAATTCATCACGGACTAGATTGTAATCATCGCTCTCGATGGTCTTTTTCTCTCCGTAAAACTGAGGATGGACATTTTGGCCTCCTGTCAAAATCAATTTGTCAATCATTTCCACATAATCGCGCACAACTGACTCATCACCAACAGGAATGACTAAAGGGAGACCACCGACTTGACGAATGCTCTCTGCGAATCTACAAGATACAGACGAATGAATGTTTTTTCCTTCTGCGTCTACAGGACATAGATTTGCAGCAACTCCTACAACCGTTCTAGCCATGATGTCTCTCCTTTCAAATATTAATGATAGTCCTATCATATCACTCAAAATGACTTTCGTCTAATATGTTTTTTTAAAGGCCGTGATAAATATTTTTTATGGACAAGAAAAAGCTGCCCACATTGGACAACTTTTTTCTTATTCAAAAACAAATTGATTGTGATAGAGTTCTGAGTAGAATCCACCTAGTTTTAAGAGTTCATGGTGATTACCACGTTCAATGACTTCCCCATCTTTAAGGACAATAATCTGGTCTGCATTGAGGATGGTCTTCAAACGATGGGCAATGACAAAACTGGTTCTTCCTGCTACAACCGCTTCCATGGCATGCTGAATCTTGCTTTCTGTCACCGTATCTACATTTGAAGTTGCTTCATCGAGAATGAGAACTTCTGGATCTGTCATCAGCGTTCGAGCAATGGAAATCAATTGCTTTTGCCCTGTTGAGAAGATACTCTGGTCATCATCGATGAGGGTATCGTATTTATCAGGCAAGCCTTCGATATAGTCGTGAATGTGGGTTGCCTTAGCTGCTGCCTCAACCATTTCCTGACTGGCATCTGGCACCCCAAAACGGATATTGTCTCGAATGGTTCCGCTAAATAAAACCGAATCTTGCAAGACAATTCCCACCTTACTTCTGAGACTATCTAAGTCATAGTCACGAATGTCTTTACCGTCAAAATAAATACCGCCAGCATCAACATCATAAAAGCGATTGATGAGGTTCATAATAGTCGTTTTCCCTGAACCTGTCGGACCAACAACCGCAGTCATCTGGCCTTTCGGAGCGGAAATGCTGACATCTTTCAAAATCGGCTTATCAGGCAAATATGAGAAATCAATATGACTAATTTCAACACCTTCTTGCAACTTAGTAAAGGTCGGAGCCTTTTCAGGTCGGATTTCTTCCTCTGCATCAAACATTTCCTGGATCCGTTCAGCCCCAGTAAAGGCCAACTGAAGACTTCCCCAACTAGCTGCAACTTGGATAATAGGCTGGTAGTACTGCTGTGAAAATTGGGCAAACATAACAATCAAACCGAGGGCTGTACTGGTTTCAATAGACTTATCATTCAAAAGTACAGCTGAACCAGCAAAGATGACGATGGCTGTATTAACCAGACTCATCCCATTCATGACAGGGAAAAGAATTCCTGAGAACATTCTTCCTTTAAAGGTTGCCTTACGCACGCGCTCATTTTGTTCAAGAAATCCTGCCATCATATCCTCTTGAATTCCTTGCACAATCACGGCTTTTTGGCCTGAAATACTCTCGTCCATATAGGCGTTGAGCTTCCCTACCTCTTTTTGCTGTAGGTTGGTGTATTTGCGTGCCATTTTCACGATGAAAATCAACATAAGAAAGGCCACTGGTGTGCTGGCAACGGTGATGAGTGCCAGCGTTACATTTCTCGAAAACATAACAAGAATCAGACCAATGTATAAAACAATATTGCTCATGACCTGAATCAAGCTCTCGTTAAAGGCTTGGAGAATATTATCCAAATCACTGGTAAAACGAGACAGGATATCGCCATCTTGTCGGCGGTCAAAGAAAGAAACCGTCAATCGCGCAAGCTTACCAAAGAGGCCTTTGCGCATCTCGTTGGTCGATTCTGCAATCACGCGCGTCATAAGACACATGTATATGACACTGGAGATAAAGAGAACCAAAACCAGCAGACCAAGATTGACCATGATTCCTGATAGACTCTGCCAAACAAGTTCTGGATTGCCATCTTGATAAGCTTGAACTAAATTAGCTAGCTCTGTTACCGCTTGTCCAGAAAAGACTGGAAAGAGGGCTTGGGCAAGAGTCGCTAGAACAATCATCAGAATGACAACTACAAATGATAACTTATAAACTTTAAAATAATTCCAAAAAAATTGAACTGTCTTCATTTTACTCCTCCTTTCCTTTCTGTGTTTCGTAGATTTCACGGTAAACAGCATTGTTGGCAACCAAGTCTGCATGTGTCCCTTGACCGATCAATCGTCCCTGATCCAGAACCAATATTTTGTCTGCATGGACAACTGAGCTAATCTTTTGAGCGATGACAATGGTTGTCGTACCTTTTAAATCCTTGTTTAAAGCTTCCTGAACCAAACGCTCTGACTTGGCATCCAAGGCTGAGGTCGAATCATCAAAAATCAGAATACGTGGATTGCTGACAATCCCACGCGCAATCGACATCCTTTGTTTTTGCCCACCAGAGAAGTTGGTCCCTCGTTCCTCAACTGGACTTTCAAAGGTTTTCTCCATACGATGAATGAATTCGCTGGCTTGGGCAATATTAGCTGCCCGCTCCATTTCAAATAGAGTAGCATCTCCCTTACCCTGTCTCAAGTTATCAGCAATTGTTCCACTAAAGAGAATGGCACGTTGGAGAACGATAGAAACTGTTTTACGCAGGGTTCCTTCACTCACTTCTCGAATATCCTTGCCTCCGATTTTGATAGAGCCCTCCTGTGGGTCAAAGAGACGTGGAATCAATTGAGCCAAAGTTGACTTCCCTGCACCAGTCGCTCCAACTACTCCAACCATTTGACCAGGTTCGATGGTAAAGCTCACATCTTTCAGCATCGGTTCCTTATCCATTGGATAGGTAAAGGTTACATTTTCAAAGCTAAGACTTCCATCCAAATCTTCATCTGGGACATCCTTGAAGGTCATAGCTGGCTCTGCGTCAAGAATTTCTCGAATACGACGCATGGAAATCATGGCACGGCTGACAGAATTTCCCAAAAATCCAACCATGACAATGGTAAAGATAATCTGGCTTAGGTAATTGACAAAGGAAGCAATGGAACCCACAACAGAAGGATCCGACTGAACCATTCCCGCGACCAGCCAAATAGAGAGGAATACCGCCCCATAGCCGACCAACATCATAAAAGGTTCCACTACTGAAAAGGCATAGCCGATATAAAGATTTTGACCGAGAAGCTCGTCTGAGACCTCTGTAAACTTCGCAAACTGCTCTTTTTCTTGGACAAAGGACTTGACCACACGAACACCGCGCAGATTTTCCTTAGCAATAGCATTGATGCGCTCAAGAAGGGTTTGAAACTTGGCAAAACGTGGCCCCATCATCCCCATCATAACAGCAGTCAAACCAAAAATTAAGATCACCATGAGAACAATTACCCACCACAGCGAAGGAAGGGTTTGAACTGCAAGAATAAACGAACCGATGAACAAGAGGGGAAGTCTGAAAAGAATTTGGAAGGTCATCATGATCACGTTCTGAATCTGGTTGATATCGTTGGTCATTCGAACGACTAGATTTCCCGCATTAAATTGTTCAATATTAGCATAAGAAAAGGTTTGGATTTTACGGAAGGCATCCTCCCGAAGGTCGGATGAAACTCCTTGGGCAATATAAGCTGCAAGGACAACATTGAGCCCACCAGCAACTAGACCGACTAAGGCGACACCAATCAACCAAGCCCCAATACTATAAATAGCTTCATATTTCCCAGCAAGTAGGGCGTCTAACACTTCCTGCAGGTAACGCGGTTGCAAAAGTGAACTAGCAACCATCAAGCCTGTCATCAGGAGCGAAGCCAAGACCTGCCACTTGTAGGTTTTTATTTTCTGAATCAGCATATTTTCTCCTTAAAAAATAGACAAAAGGGAGCGACAATGCGTCAGCTCCTTCTCATTCTGTTTGTGTGATGTTATTCTAGCAAAAAAGTGGGAACTTGTCAAAGAAGTCTCCTTGATATAGCTAGAATGACTAGTCATTCTAGGCTTTATAATTTTTGTTTTAACTCAACCAAAACATTCATAGCCTGCATAGGTGTCATGTTGTATATATCTAGTTTAGCTAATTCTGCTAGGATAGGATTTTCTTCTGGCGTATCAAAGAGTGAAATCTGTTCAGTGACAGCACTCGTTTGTCTCATGGGAGCAGGATTCTCTGTGCCCTGGCTCTCTAGTTGCGTCAAAATCTTATCCGCCCTTACTAGAAGGTCTGCTGGCAAACCAGCAATCTTAGCAACATGAATACCGTAGGATTTGTCAGCTGGTCCTGGTTCAATCTTATGAAGGAAAGTGACCTGCCCATCCTGCTCCAAGGTTGCCACATGAACATTGACCAAGTGTTTTAAACTAGACTCCAAACTGGTCAACTCATGGTAGTGGGTCGCAAAGAGAGTCTTGGCTCCGATATGTTCATGGATATATTCAATGATTGATTGGGCCAAGGCCATCCCATCATAAGTCGCGGTTCCCCGTCCTAACTCATCAAAGAGAATCAAAGAATTCTTAGTCGCATGCGAAATAGCATTGTTGGCCTCCATCATCTCCACCATAAAGGTTGACTGACCTGAAACCAAATCATCGGCTGCTCCGATACGGGTAAAAATGGCATCAAAAATCGGTAAATGGGCGCTTTCTGCTGGTACATAAGAACCCAACTGGGCCATAACCGCCGTCATGGCTAACTGACGCATGTAGGTAGACTTCCCACTCATGTTTGGCCCTGTAATCAGCTGAATACTAGTATCTTCTGCCATCTGAATCGTATTTGGAATATAGGTCTGAGCTCCCATAACCTTTTCAACGACAGCATGACGCCCTTTCTGGATATCGATTTGTGAGTCGTCGCCGAACTCTGGTCGAATCAAATGCTGAGTTTCAGCCACAACAGCGAGACCCTGTAAGACATCAACTGTCGCAATTCCTTGAGCTAAAGACTGCAAACGCTGAATGTACTTGCTGACTTCCTCACGGATACGCATAAAGATTTCATACTCTAGGTTGGCTGACTTCTCACGCGCCTCCAACATATCGCCTTCGATACGAGCTAATTCCTCAGTTCCAAAGCGTTCTGAGTTTTTCAGCGTCGCCTTGCGGAAAAAGTGAGCAGGCACATTTCCCAGTTGAGAATTGGTCACATGGAAATAGTAGCCATCCTTTTTATTATAGTCAATCTTGAGCGTGCTGATACCAGAGTTTTCTCGCTCCTTAGCCTCAATCTCAGCAATCCAGCTAGTCCCTTCTCTGAGCACTCGGCGGTATTTATCCAAAGTCTCATCAAATCCCGTCCGGATAATCCCCCCATCGGTAATCACATGAGGAGCTTCAGGAGCAATGGCAGCACTAATCAAGCTCTCCAACTCAGGGATTCCATCCAATTGTTCGATGAGATAGGCCAGAGCAGGTTGCTCCATCCCTTCTAAAATCGCTCGAATCCGTGGCACACTGGATAAGGTAGTCGCCAGCTGCAAGAGATCCTTGGGATTGGTCTTGCCAAAAGAAACCCGACTAGCCAAACGTTCGATATCATAAACACCCTTGAGACTGTCTGTCAAATCACTGCGCTCAAAGAAGTGGTCAAGAAAGACCTGCACCACCTCTTGACGTTGGACGATTCGCTCCTTATCAATCAGGGGACGATGGATCCAAGAACGCAAGAGACGCATGCCCATAGCTGTTTTGGTTTCATCTAAAAGCCAGAAAAGACTGCCCTGCTTCTTGCCTGAACGGGCATTCTCAACCAAATCCAGACTAGCTTTAGTCGCATAATCCATCTGTAAGAAATCTTTGATTTCATAGCGGATAACAGGTTTAAGATGATTCAATTCCCTCATCTGAGTTCGATGGACATACTGAAGCAGCTTACTAGAGGCCGCTTGCTCCACTGCTGCCAATCGTGAATCCAGTAAATGAAGGTCCTCAAAGCCTTCTTTTTCATAAGAAAGCACCAAATTCATCTGGCGACTGAGAATCTGTTCTTCTTCCTCGGACAAGTCATATCCCAGAACCACTTCTCGAGCCTTGAGGTTACGGATTTCCCCACAAACTAGCGTGAAATCCAATAGTCCCGTCACATAAAAATCACCTGTCACCAGATCCATATAAGCTAGCCCAAATTGATTGCCATCACGGTCTATGGCAACCAAGAAGTTATTCTGACTGTCCGGCTTAGTACTATCGACCACTGTCCCTGGTGTAATGACCTGAACAACCTCTCGTTTCACAACCCCAACTGCTTGTTTAGGATCTTCCATCTGTTCAGCAATGGCTACCTTATAGCCCTGCTCAATCAAGACATCGATATACTGCTGGGCAGAATGATAGGGAACCCCCGCCATAGGAATCGGATTGTCCGCATTCTTGTTGCGACTCGTTAAGGAAATTTCCAGAATCTGCGCAGCATTGACCGCATCCTCATAAAATAATTCATAAAAATCACCCATCCGAAAGAGCAAAAAAGCATCTGGATATTGCTTTTTAATATCCACATACTGTTGCATGCCGGGTGATAGCTTTTCTGTCGCCATTTTCCGTCTCTCCTTGTCAAAAATAAGTCTTGAGAGCAACTCCCAAGACCTTACTTATCTTTCATCAAATCTAGCAAACGATCTTCCATGAGTTTGGCAACGTGCTGGTCTCGACAAATGACCAATAAGGTATTGGCACCAGCAACTGTTCCTAAAATCCATTCATCCTTGTTTGCATCTACAATATTTGCCAAAACAGAGGCTTCGCCCAATTTGGTATGAAGTACCAAGGTAAACTCTGCTCTTGCAACACCTTCTAAATGATGAGACAAAAATTCCACCAAATCAATCTTTTCTGTCTCATTTGCTAGTACATAATACACCATATCATTTTTCTTGACCTTGGTCAAGCCGATTTCGCGCAAATCACGAGACAGGGTTGTCTGCGTCACAAAGACATTGTGCGCCTCCAACCGATCTTGAATTTCTTTTTGTGTACTTAATTTCTCCTCAGTAATCATTTTTTTTATTAACTGATGACGATCTCTTTTTCTCATAAAATCCTCTTATGTGAATATTTATAACTAATTTTATAACTATATTATACCAAAAAAATAGGAGATTTCAAAAATTTTTTCTTCTTTCTTTAAAATTGTGATAAAATAGTAGAAAAGTCCAAAAAGGAGCTCTTAATGAATACAAAAGAATTGATTGCTAGCGAGTTGGCTAGCGTCATTGATAGCCTGGACCAAGAGGCTATTTTAAATTTACTGGAAACCCCTAAAAACTCAGAAATGGGAGACATCGCTTTCCCTGCTTTTTCTCTTGCAAAAGTCGAACGTAAAGCGCCACAAATGATTGCAGCTGAACTAGCTGAAAAAATTAACAGTCAAGCCTTTGAAAAGGTTGTCGCAACAGGACCTTACGTTAACTTTTTCCTTGATAAATCTGCCATTTCTGCTCAAGTATTGCAAGCTGTTATCACTGAAAAAGAACACTATGCTGACCAACATATTGGCAAACAAGAAAATGTTGTGATCGACATGTCTAGTCCCAATATCGCTAAACCATTTTCTATCGGTCACCTGCGCTCAACTGTTATCGGAGATAGCTTGTCACATATTTTCCAAAAAATTGGTTATCAAACGGTCAAGGTCAATCATTTGGGAGACTGGGGTAAACAGTTTGGGATGTTGATTGTTGCCTACAAAAAATGGGGCGACGAAGAAGCTGTAAAAGCTCATCCAATCGAGGAACTTCTTAAACTCTATGTCCGCATCAATGCTGAAGCTGAAAACGACCCTAGCTTGGATGAAGAAGCGCGCGAATGGTTCCGTAAACTGGAAAATGGAGATGAGGAAGCTCTCGCTCTTTGGCAATGGTTCCGTGATGAAAGTTTGGTAGAATTTAACCGCCTTTATAATGAATTGAAGGTTGACTTTGACAGCTATAACGGAGAAGCCTTCTATAATGATAAGATGGATGCAGTTGTAGACATTCTTTCTGAAAAAGGCCTTCTTGTTGAATCAGAAGGTGCCCAAGTTGTCAATCTTGAGAAATATGGAATTGAACATCCAGCCCTTATCAAAAAATCTGATGGTGCAACTCTCTATATCACACGTGACTTGGCTGCAGCCCTTTACCGTAAAAACGAATACCAATTTGCTAAATCTATCTACGTAGTTGGTCAAGAACAATCTGTCCACTTTAAACAGCTCAAAGCTGTCTTGCAAGAAATGGGCTACGACTGGAGTGAAGACATTACTCACGTTCCTTTTGGTTTGGTTACAAAAGAAGGGAAAAAACTCTCTACTCGTAAAGGGAATGTCATCTTGCTAGAACCTACAGTTGCAGAGGCTGTTAGTCGTGCCAAAGCCCAAATCGAGGCTAAAAATCCTGAACTTGAAAATAAAGACCAGGTGGCGCATGCTGTTGGGGTTGGAGCCATTAAATTCTATGACCTCAAGACTGACCGTACAAACGGATATGACTTTGACCTAGAGGCCATGGTATCCTTCGAGGGTGAAACTGGACCTTACGTTCAATACGCCTACGCTCGTATCCAATCTATCTTACGCAAAGCCGATTTCAAACCTGAAACAGCTGGCAACTATAGCTTGAATGATGCTGAAAGCTGGGAAATCATTAAACTCATCCAAGACTTCCCACGTATTATCAACCGTGCGGCAGATAACTTTGAACCTTCTATCATTGCTAAATTTTCGATTAATCTGGCTCAAGCCTTCAACAAGTACTATGCACATACACGTATCCTAGATGAAAGTCCTGAGCGCGACAGCCGTCTAGCTCTCAGCTACGCAACTGCAGTTGTTCTCAAAGAAGCCCTTCGCTTGCTTGGAGTAGAAGCGCCAGAGAAAATGTAAATCGCCAAAGTTACTTGATTGCGGAGCAATCTAAGTAACTAACGCCAAATCCTATCAGAGATTTGGCTAGGCGCTTCACTAGTTCTGGGACATAAATATTATCGATTTATGTCCCAGAACGTCGTAACCAGAGATATTTGCCTAAACGCTTTACTAATTCACCAATCCAAATAATATTGATTTGGTTAGGCTCATGTCGTAAGCTTTTAATTACTTGATTGTAAAGCAGTTTAAGTAACTAAGACCAAATCCTATACGTAATTAGGTTTAGAGGCCTATCAAAATTTTGCTGACTTGATCTGTGAATTCACTAATTCAATCTACTCACTACTACTTCTTTATCATACAGGGAGATTTCCTATGAGCCAATATGCTTATATCCTCGTTGTGATTAGCTTGGTGTTCCTTTTTCTACTCAATAAGTACGAGAAGGAGAGACTTCAAAGGCTCTACCAAGAACAACTTTTGAAGGATGAAACCTTTAGGGATGACATCAAAGAGAAAATTCACACAACTGAAAATATCAATGATGTCATTGCTTACATCAATAAAACTTATCATCTGGGAATGTTGCTATCAAAAGACATTACAGATCAATTGAAATAAACCTAGCTATTCTTTAAGAAATATCAAAACCGAGACTAAGAGTTTAATACTTCGTCTCGGTTTTTTATGTATTTTTCAAGTAACAAAGCCACCACTCCCCCAGCAATGCAAGTGCAAAATCCTCTAGAATATGATAAAATAATGGAGAGGACTCTACTAAGGAGGAAAACATGAAAAAACAAACCGTCGCCGTCTTGGGGCCTGGTTCTTGGGGGACTGCCCTTTCACAAGTCTTAAATGACAATGGACACGAGGTACGTATCTGGGGAAATATTCCCGAGCAAATCAATGAAATTAATACCTATCATACTAACAAGCACTACTTTAAAGATGTCGTTCTAGATGAAAATATTATCGCCTACACTGACTTAGCAGAGACTCTGAAAGATGTGGATGCGATTTTGTTTGTTGTCCCAACAAAAGTGACACGACTTGTTGCCCAACAAGTTGCAAAAACCTTAGACCATAAGGCGATTATCATGCATGCATCAAAGGGATTAGAACCTGATAGCCATAAACGATTATCAACCATTCTTGAAGAAGAAATTCCTGAAGAGCTCCGCAGTGATATTGTCGTTGTCTCAGGGCCTAGCCATGCAGAAGAGACCATTGTGCGTGACCTGACTTTAATCACAGCTGCTTCTAAAGATTTGCAAACAGCTCAATACGTTCAGGAGCTCTTTAGCAATCACTACTTCCGACTTTATACCAATACGGATGTTATCGGGGTTGAAACTGCTGGTGCTCTTAAAAACATTATCGCTGTCGGGGCAGGAGCTTTACATGGTCTAGGATTTGGTGACAATGCCAAGGCAGCCATCATCGCACGAGGCTTGGCAGAAATTACCCGCTTAGGAGTAGCACTTGGTGCCAGTCCATTAACCTATAGTGGCTTATCTGGTGTGGGAGATTTGATCGTAACTGGAACCTCCATCCACTCTCGTAACTGGAGAGCCGGAGATGCTCTTGGTCGTGGAGAATCCCTAGCTGATATCGAAGCCAATATGGGCATGGTGATTGAAGGAATTTCAACGACTCGAGCAGCCTATGAACTAGCGCAAGAACTTGGAGTCTATATGCCAATTACACAAGCCATTTACCAAGTTATTTACCACGGAACCAACATCAAAGATGCTATTTATGACATCATGAACAATGAATTTAAAGCAGAAAATGAGTGGTCTTAACCCTCTAAAGAAAGGATTTTTATGACATCAAAAGTTAGAAAAGCTGTCATCCCTGCCGCTGGACTAGGAACTCGTTTCTTACCAGCAACCAAGGCCCTTGCCAAAGAAATGTTGCCAATTGTAGACAAACCAACTATCCAATTTATCGTCGAAGAAGCTCTCAAATCAGGTATTGAAGATATTCTGGTTGTCACTGGTAAATCAAAACGTTCTATTGAAGACCACTTTGACTCAAACTTTGAACTTGAATACAACCTTAAGGAAAAAGGCAAAACAGATCTATTGAAATTGGTAGACGAAGCAACTGGTATGCGCCTCCATTTCATTCGCCAAACTCACCCTCGCGGTCTTGGAGACGCTGTCCTACAAGCCAAAGCTTTTGTAGGGAATGAGCCCTTCGTTGTTATGCTGGGTGATGACCTTATGGACATCACAAATGAGAATGCCGTTCCTTTGACAAAACAACTGATGAATGATTACGAAAAGACACACGCATCAACCATTGCTGTCATGCCTGTACCACACGAAGATGTTTCATCATATGGAGTCATTGCTCCTCAAGGCGAAGGAATCAATGGTCTCTACAGTGTCGAAACTTTCGTTGAAAAACCAGCTCCCGAAGATGCACCAAGTGATTTGGCAATCATCGGTCGCTATCTACTCACACCTGAAATTTTTGATATCTTAGAAAATCAAACTCCTGGTGCTGGAAATGAAATCCAGCTTACCGACGCTATTGATACGCTTAATAAAACACAACGTGTTTTCGCCCGTGAATTTACAGGAGCTCGTTACGACGTTGGGGATAAGTTTGGCTTTATGAAAACATCTATTGACTACGCCCTCAAACATCCACAAGTCAAAGATGACTTGAAAGAATACCTCATCCAACTTGGAAAAGAATTGGCTGAGAAGGAATAAAATAAAAAGATAAGGTTCAAAAAATGCCTTATCTTTTTTCATTACATAAATTTTCTTCCAGGTTCGTCACAACCCCATTCCCTTGTAGAAAAGCAAAACTGCGAGTCCTACAAACAAGACTACCGCTCCTAATCTCTGACTAGAGCTATACATCCGTCTTTCACCTCGAACTGGAAAGATAACTGCTAAAAAGGCCCCTCCTACTGCACCGCCAACATGACCAGCTAGGCTAATGCCGGGAATCAGAACACTTCCAATAATGTTAATCACAAAAAGTGTCAAATAAGACTGTCCTAGCTGTTGGATATAAGGATTACGCGTAGCATAGCGAAGAATGATAATCGCGGCAAAAAGCCCATAAAGAGAAGTAGAGGCTCCTGCTTCTAAGGATTTGGGACTAAATACAAAAACAAAGAGATTACCCATCATTCCTGATAAGAGATAGAGAAAGAAAAACTGCTTAGAACCGAAAATTTCCTCTACCTGCCTACCAAGATAATAAAGCGAAAGCATATTGACAATGAAATGCTCCCACCCAATATGAACAAAAATAGCAGAGAAGAGACGCCAAACCTGCTCAGGAAAGAGGCGAATAGCTGGCCCATACATGGCTCCAAATCGAAATAGGGTGTCTGCCCTGTCAAAGTTTCCACCTGTAGTCACCAACATTAGTAGAAATACCAAGGCCGTCACTAAAAGGAAGAAACTCGTCACAGGGTAACGTCTATCAAAGATTTCCTTCATCAATCAGAACCTCCTGAACAGGAATATCATGGTTTTCAGGGATAAAGTCCTGAATTTGACAAGGATAAATCGTACTCAAAGTATGACCAGAAAAATGTTTCAGATAGCGATCATAATAACCTCCACCGTATCCAATCCGATATCCTTCCGTCGTAAAAGCCAAGCCAGGAACATGAATCAAATCAATCTGAGAGGCATCCACCACTTCCAAATCTCCCTGTGGCTCCAGTAATCCAAAGGAAGTTTTTACCAACTGCTGCGGATCATAGACTACAAAGTCCATGCGCCCCTTGGGATAGGTTTTAGGTATCAAAACTTTCTTACCATCCCTCAGCGCCTGCTCAATCAGTTCCTGCGTTTGAAACTCATGAGGAAAAGAGAGGTAGGTTGCGATGATCTTAGCTTCTTGGTAAAAGGGGTGTTGTAAAAGTCCTTCTGTTAAAGCTTGGTCTATAGCCTGTTTTTGCTTTCTAGGTATAGCCTTCATTTCTTGCAAGACTTGCTTGCGTAATTCCGATTTCATAGACAAATCCTCTACTCTGCTGCCTTCTTTTTCAGGAAACTAGAAACCGCATCCACCCCAATGGCTAAGGCTTCTTCCTTGGGACTCATCTGAGGGTGATGAAGGGCGTAGGGACTATCGATACCTAGCCAGAACATAACGCCATCTACCTTCGAAAGGAGATAACCAAAGTCCTCGCCTGTCATAGCAGGCTCTATATCAATCAACTCGATTCCGTCTTTTTCTTCAAAGAAGTCCATCAGTTCACGTGCCAAGACTGGATTGTTCTCAACAGGCAAGTAGCCCCCTTGTTTGAGTTCCACTTCGACTTCCATATCGAAGGCAGATGCAACTCCTTCTGCAACTGTTTTGACCCGCTTTTGCACCAAGAGACTTATGTCCTGTGTCAAGGCCCGAATAGTTCCATGCAAAAAGGCTGTATCTGTGATAACATTGTTGGTTGTTCCAGCTTGGAAAACTCCAAAGGTCACCACCGCTCCCTCGATTGGGTTGACATTGCGGCTGACCACCGACTGCACCTGGGTCACAAAGTAACTAGCAGCTACCAAGGCGTCATTTGCTTCATGCGGAAAGGCTGCGTGTCCCCCTTTTCCTTTGAAACGGATCTTCACCTCGCAAGTCCCTGCAAAGAGTGTATGAGTATTGGTCGCAATCTGTCCAACCTTCAAATCTGGTCGAACATGGAGGCCATAAAACTGGTCTGGCAACCAGTCTCCAAAAGCGCCATCCTCATACATGAGCATGCCACCAGCTTCATTTTCTTCAGCAGGTTGAAACAGAAAGAGCAGATTGTTCTTTGGTTGCTCCTCAAGGGCGCGCTCAAGACAGCCCAAGGCAATGGTCATGTGGAAATCATGTCCACAAGCATGCATACGACCTTGGTGCTGAGAAGCGAAAGGAAATCCTGTTTGTTCAACGATAGGCAAACCATCAATATCTGTCCGCCAACCAATGGTACGCTCTGGCTGACTTCCCTGCAAATAGACCAAAATACCTGTCCGCCAAGTACGAACTTGAACAAACTCCCTACCCGCAGTCAATTTCTCAATCACATCCAGCAAATAAGCATGAGTCTTGAACTCCTCCAAGCCAATCTCTGGAATCTGGTGCAAATCTCGTCTAGTCTGAATCAAATCTAACATCTATCTATCCTCCGATATAGCAGAAAGAGGCTGGAAGAAGGGTTCCGCCTCTATTTTTCTTTTACAATTATAAGGTACGAAGCGCATCTTCTAGCGCTGTTTTTTGTTGGGTTTGGGCATCAATCTCTTTGATAATGCGAGCTGGAACACCTGCTACCACCACGTTTTCTGGGACATCTTGTGTAACAATAGCTCCTGCTGCAACAACTGAACCACTACCGATTTGGACTCCTTCGATAACCACTGCATTAGCGCCGATAAGAACATTATCTCCAACACGGACTGGTTCTGCGCTAGCTGGCTCAATCACACCTGCAAGAACGGCACCTGCACCAACGTGACTGTTTTTTCCAACAATAGCACGGCCACCAAGGATTGCCCCCATGTCAATCATGGTTCCTGCACCGATTTCAGCACCGATATTGATAACGGCTCCCATCATGATAACAGCATTGTCACCAATTTCAACCTGATCACGGATAATAGCACCTGGCTCGATACGAGCGTTGATAGCACGTTTGTCTAGCAAAGGAACTGCAGAATTACGAGCATCTTGTTCAACAACATAGTCTTGATTTTCTACCAAGCCATCGAGAAGCGGAGCCACGTCCTTCCAGTCTCCAAATAGGACATTCCCTAGTTTGACAACAGAGCTTGGTACAGCAGTTGCGAGTTGTCCCTCAAAGGTTACTTTCACACTGGTTTTCTTTTCAGCATTGGCGATAAATTGGATAATTTCTTGTGCGTTCATTTTTGTGGCAGTCATAGGCGCCTCCTAGTTCATTTTAATGATACCTATTCTACCAAAAAAGGCCTCAAATTTGAAGCCTTTTTGTTTGTTTTTAGGTATGATTTTTAGGGATGTGAGATAAAACGTGCTGTCGGTAAAAGCAAGCCCCTACCGATACAACCTAAAAACACTCTTCACAACTATCTCCCCGTGTTTTATTGACTATTCTAGTATAGCACACTTTTAGAATTAAGAAAAGACTTTTTATTTACTTTCTTTCGCTTCTTCTACCGATAGGAAAATCATGGGTAAAATAATCAGGGCCATAGCTAGAAGAAGGGACCAATCCACTACCAAGCCTAAAAATAAAACACTCAAAAGGGCAGAAGAGAGAGGTTCACTGGCACTAATAACAGAAACTACCAAGGGAGAAACCAAGGACACAGCCTTCATGGAAATGAAAAAGGCAAAAGCCGTCCCAAAGAAAGCAATAATGAGGCAAATCAAGATACTCCAAATATCAAGAGTAAAGGAAAGCTGATAAACCGGCGAAAGGACATTGCTAAATAAACCTGCCAAAATCATCCCCCACCCAACCGTGGGTACAAAACCATAGCGCTTCGCGAAAGGTTGGGGCAAGATAACATTAAACATAACCCCCATAGCACTCAACAGACCTGTTATAAGGGCTAGTGGCGTCATGGATAACTGAGAGAGATCTCCCTTTGTCGCCATCAAGCACACACCCAGCATAGCAATCAGAACATAGAAAATAGCGCTTTTTGACGCTCGTTTTTTATAAACCAAACGATTATAAAAGAGGATAAAGACAGGACTGATAAACTGTAAAATAGTTGCTGTCGCAGCATTTGAATATTCTACACAGAGATAGAAAAAATACTGAACTGAGAAAATTCCCAAAATAGCATAGGCCAAAAAGGGCAGGTAATTTTTCTTGTCTCGCCAGATATCTAACACTTGTGATTTTACTTGCATTACAGACCAAATGAGCACAAGACTCCCTGCTAGCGTCAAACGCATAGAGGTAATCCAACCAGAGGACACCTGATAATGAGTAAAGAAATACTCTCCTAAAATCCCACAGATTCCCCATATCAAGCCGGATAGGAGAGAGTAAATGGTTCCTTTAACAATCTTTTTCTGATACTGATTCATATCTTTATTGTAACACGAAAGGGAAAAAGAAAAAAGTGGCAATCCATTGATTGGCCACTTCATTTAGCATAGTTCATAGAACTTATCGTCTTGTCCTTGAAGAAGATCGTGTAGCACTTGAGTTACTACTGTCACTAGAGCTATTACTTGAACTGCTGGAGCTTGATGGAGTTGGTAGACTCCCCACGATACTAGACCAAGCATTCTTATAATCCGCATCACTTCCACCAATAGCAAAGAGATAACTGGTCGCTGGCGCTCCTGCCTTATTAGCCCAATAGCTGGTAACAGTCGAACCTGTGACATCTACCTCTTTTCCTTCAACAGAAACCTTACCTGGTTTTTGACCTGTTGATTTCAAGACTTCCGATTTCACTACACTAGAATCTAAAGCAAAGCGCTCGGTCCCCCAAATTCCAGGTTCAGACTCTTGGATAGCATTAACCAAGTGAGCCATATAATTAGAATTATTAGAATAGCCTGCTCTACGAGATAATGAATGATTATCATCATGCCCAATCCAACCACCTAAAGTTAATTTAGGAGTAGAAAGCATAAGCCACATATTTTCGTCTTGGTTGGTTGTACCAGTCTTCCCAATCCAATCTGCATTAGCTAATGTCGAATTTAAAGAAGTTAAATTCGGTTTAAAGGTTGTTGTCACACGAGAGGATAGAACTTCTCGCAACAAGCCCTGCATAATTGTCGCAGTAGCTTTTGAATAGACTTGAACCGGTTTATCTTGATACTCATATACCACTCTACCATCTGATGCTTCAATTTTAGAAATCACATGTTTCTGATGATAAACTCCGTTATTTGCCAAGGTCTGATAGCCATTGGTATGCTGGGCAACTGTGACTTCAATACCACCACCCATTGGCAGGCTCTCAATACCATACTCAGGAATCTCGTAACCCATCTTTTCCATATAACCTTTGACATCAACACCCTTTTCACGGAGCATACGATAGGTCCAGTAAGCCGGGATATTCCATGAATAGTTCAAGGCTTCTCCCAAGGTCATCATTCCTGTCCCCTTGCTATTAGCATACATAATCGGGTTGCCATTGGCAAAGTTTGTTGGATAGTTAGACAGAATCGTCTCACTTCCCATCAAGCCCTGGTCAATAGCGATCCCGTAGGCCAGCAAGGGCTTGGTAGTGGAAGCTGGTGAGCGCTTGGTGTCAAAGGCATGATTGTTTTGATTTTCTTGATAATTGCGACCACCTACAAAGCCTAGGATAGCACCTGTTTGGTTGTCCATCAAGACATTCCCTACTTCTACACGACCTGTTCCATCATCTAGTAGAGACCCATATCTGGCTACTGCATTCTGCATGGCAGTATGAACTTTTTTATTAATAGTAGTCATAATCTTATAACCACCTGTACTTAATTCTTGCTCAGCTCGTTTACGATACGCCTTCTGAATAGCTTCATTTTTCAGCTCTTGACTGGGAACATTATCTTGTTGGACCAAATAATCGTACATCCGGTCTATCGCTTCAGCCATAGCAGTATAGTAAAGGTAATCTCTTGAAACAACATTAACAGAACCTGATGGCAAAAAATCTTGTTTGATATTGTAATCCTTATACTGATTGTATTCTTCCTTTGTTAAGGATCCCGTACGATACATATTATAAAGAACATCCTTGGCCCGCTTCAAGCCTAGTTCTAAATCTTCATCGCTCTTAATAGCACCCGTATTTTCATAGGGAGAATAGATAATAGGACTTTGCGGTAGTCCTGCTAAAAATGCTGCTTGAGGAACAGTCAACTGACTAGCATCTACACCAAAAATACCCTCTGCTGCCTGCTGAGCACCTGCAATATTCTGTCCCTTATTATTTCGGCCAAAAGGAGCAATATTAAGATAAGTAACCAAAATTTCATCCTTACTCATCGTTCGTTCTAGCGCAAGTGCATCCACAATTTCTGTAGCCTTACGAGCCAAAGTCGGAGCATCTCCAACGACTTGCTGCTTGATTAACTGTTGGGTTAAGGTAGAGCCTCCACTAGATGAACCCAAACCTGCAAAGGTCCCCAAAGTCGCCCGAATCACAGCCTTAGGCACAACCCCTTTATGTTCAAGAAAATGTTCGTCCTCAGTTGCAACGATAGCCTTTTTGAGATTGTCCGATATTTCCTCAGATGAAACAGAAGTTCTCAGTAAGTCACTCTCTATAGAAGCAATGACACTCCCATCTGCATAAACAATTTCTGAGATTGAAGAAACATTCTTAACCTGCTTTACTAAATCCTCCGCTGGCGGAACCTTAGCCTTATCAAACAAGGCAACTCCATAACCAAGAGCTACACCAGCACCAAAAAGCCCACCGATAAAGCCTAGAATAAAGAGGGTATTCAAAACTCCCTTGATAGCAGCCAAAATGCTACCTAAGATAGGCAGGAACTTCCCACCTGTTCCATCCGACTTCTTCGCTTCTAAGACTTTCTCTGATTTTTTATGATTTATGTTTAATTTTACTTGCTGGAAAAATGCCAGCACTTTTCTCTTTAATTGATTTTGCATGGATTTCCTCACTCTATTCATTATACCATAAAAGGTACACTTTCAATAAAATAGCCACTTTCTTCCCTATTCTACTAGGCTATTGCCCAAGTTTGTGATACAATAGTTAGAAACAATAATTTTAAAAAGGAGAAAAGACATATGCACATTTTTGATGAGCTAAAAGAGCGTGGTTTGATTTTTCAAACGACTGATGAAGAAGCTTTGCGTAAAGCCCTAGAAGAAGGTCAAGTTTCTTATTATACTGGCTACGATCCAACTGCTGACAGCCTTCACCTAGGCCACCTTGTCGCAATCTTGACAAGTCGTCGCTTGCAGCTAGCAGGTCACAAACCTTATGCGCTCGTTGGCGGTGCTACAGGTCTCATCGGAGATCCGTCCTTCAAAGATGCTGAACGTAGTCTCCAAACAAAAGACACAGTAGATGGCTGGGTCAAGTCTATCCAAGGACAACTTTCTCGTTTTCTTGACTTTGAAAATGGTGAAAATAAAGCTGTCATGGTCAACAACTACGACTGGTTTGGCAGCATCAGCTTCATTGACTTCCTCCGTGATATCGGCAAATACTTCACTGTCAACTATATGATGAGCAAAGAGTCTGTGAAAAAACGGATCGAAACAGGAATTTCTTACACTGAGTTTGCTTACCAAATCATGCAAGGTTACGACTTCTTCGTCCTTAACCAGGACCACAATGTAACGCTACAAATCGGTGGTTCTGACCAGTGGGGAAATATGACTGCTGGTACCGAATTGCTTCGTCGTAAAGCTGACAAGACCGGTCACGTTATCACTGTTCCATTGATTACAGATGCAACTGGTAAGAAATTTGGTAAATCAGAAGGAAACGCAGTCTGGCTCAATCCTGAAAAGACTTCTCCATACGAAATGTACCAATTCTGGATGAATGTCATGGACGCTGACGCTGTTCGCTTCTTGAAAATCTTTACTTTCTTATCACTTGATGAGATTGAAGACATCCGCAAACAGTTTGAGGCTGCGCCACACGAACGCTTGGCTCAAAAAGTCTTGGCTCGTGAAGTTGTCACACTTGTTCACGGCGAAGAAGCCTACAAAGAAGCCCTCAACATCACTGAGCAACTCTTTGCAGGAAACATCAAAAACCTTTCTGTCAAAGAACTCAAACAAGGACTTCGTGGAGTACCAAACTACCAAGTTCAAGCAGATGAAAACCACAATATCGTGGAACTCCTTGTTTCATCTGGTATGGTTAACTCAAAACGCCAAGCCCGTGAAGATGTCCAAAATGGAGCTATCTACGTAAATGGCGACCGTATCCAAGACCTTGACTATGTCTTGAGTGATGCAGATAAGTTAGAAAACGAACTGACTGTTATCCGTCGTGGTAAGAAAAAATACTTTGTTCTTACATATTAAAAAGAAGACTGGAGGCATTTGCCATCCAGTCCTTTTTTTGCTAGACTTAAACTATGAATACAAACCTCAAACCCAAACTTCAGCGCTTCGCTTCTGCGACTGCCTTTGCCTGCCCTATCTGCCAAGAAAATCTAACTCTGGTAGAGGGTAGTCTCAAATGTAACAATCGCCATTCTTTTGACCTAGCAAAATTCGGCTATGTCAATCTGGCTCCTCAAATCAAGCAATCTGCCAACTACGACAAGGAAAACTTTCAAAACCGTCAGCAAATCCTAGAAGCTGGCTTTTATCAGGCTATTTTAGATGCAATTTCTGATTTACTTGCAAGTTCAGAAAATACCGAAACAATTTTGGATATTGGATGTGGCGAAGGCTTCTATTCTCGAAAACTCCAGGAAAATCATCCTGACAAAACCTTCTATGCCTTTGACATCTCCAAAGATTCCGTCCAAATTGCTGCCAAGAGCGAACCTAACTGGGCAGTCAATTGGTTCGTTGGCGACCTGGCTCGTCTTCCTATAAAAGACGCCAGCATGGATATTCTGCTTGATATTTTTTCACCTGCCAACTATGGAGAATTTCGTCGCGTTTTATCCAAAGACGGTATCTTGATAAAGGTCATCCCAACTGAAAATCACCTCAAGGAAATCCGTCAAAGGGTACAGGACCAGCTGACAAACAAAGATTATTCTAACCAAGATATCAAAAATCATTTCCAAGAACACTTTACCATCCTATCTAACCAAACAGCTTCTCTAACTAAGACTATCACAGCAGAGCAGCTCCAAGCCCTACTCAGCATGACTCCCTTACTCTTTCACGTTGACCAGAGCAAGATTGACTGGAGCCAACTGACAGAAATTACCATCGAAGCGGAGATTCTGGTCGGAAAAGCACTGTAAATAAATTTTTTAGATAATACAAAACCCGCACCTTCAAGGTACGGGTTTAAATTATGTAATTATTAGTTCAAGTGCCAGATATCTTCGTTGTACTGAGCGATTGTACGGTCAGATGAGAAGAATCCTGCTTTAGAAATGTTAACGATGACTTTATCCAACCATGCGTCACGGTCTTCGTAGTCAGCCAACATTTGTTCTTTAACCTTGATATAGTCTTCCAAGTCAAGAAGAGTCATGAACCAGTCTTTGTTGATCAATTCATTGTAAAGACGTTCCAAGCGCTCTTTGTTTCCAGCTGCAAGAACTGCATCGCTAACGATGAAGTCAACCAATGGTTTGATAGCTTCACGAGCGTAGAATTCGCTTGATTTGTATGCCGCTTTTGCGTAAAGGTCGATAACAGTTTCTGAATCTTCACCGAAGATGTAGATGTTTTCGTCGCCAACCAACTCAGCGATTTCCACGTTAGCACCGTCCATAGTACCAAGAGTCAAAGCTCCGTTCAACATGAATTTCATGTTACCAGTACCTGAAGCTTCTTTAGAAGCAAGTGAGATTTGTTCTGAGATATCACATGCTGGGATAAGGAAGCTTGCTGCAGTAACGTTGTAGTTTTCAACCATAACTACTTGCAAGTGTGGAGCTACTGCTGGATCGTTAGCAATAACTTCTGACATGCAAAGGATCAAGTGGATGATGTCTTGAGCGATTGTGTAGGCTGGAGCTGCTTTACCACCAAAGAAGATTGTGATTGGGCGAGCAGGGATGTTACCAGCTTTGATGTCAAGGTATTTGTGGATTACGTACAAAGCGTTCATTTGTTGGCGTTTGTACTCGTGAAGACGTTTGATTTGGATGTCAAAGATAGAGTTTGGATTGATTTCTACACCTTGGTGTTCTTTCAAGTGACGAGCCAATTTACGTTTATTGTGAGCCTTGATGCTTTCCAATTTTTCTTTGACAGCTGCTTTGTCTTCGTAAGACAAGAGTTTTTCAAGCTCATCTGCTTCATGGTGCCAACCTTCTCCAAGAATCTCATCCAAGTAGTGAGACAAGCTTGGGTTAGCATGCATGAGCCAACGACGGAAAGTGATACCGTTTGTTTTGTTGTTGAATTTTTCTGGGTAAAGGTCGTAGAAAGCTTTCAATTCAGAGTTCTTCAAGATTTCAGTATGAAGTGCTGCAACCCCGTTAACACTGTATCCGTAGTGGATATCCATGTGAGCCATGTGAACACGTCCGCTCTCATCGATGATTTGAACAGCTGGATCTTTGTATTCTGCTTTCACGCGACGGTCCAATTCTTCGATGATTGGTACCAAGTGAGGAACCACTTCTTGCAAGAATTCAAGAGGCCATTTTTCAAGGGCTTCAGCAAGGATTGTGTGGTTAGTGTAGGCAGTCATGCTACGAACGATTGAGATTGCTTCGTCAAGCTCGATACCACGTGCAGTCAAAAGACGGATCAATTCAGGGATAACCATTGATGGGTGAGTATCGTTGATTTGTACAACAGCGTAGTCAGCAAGGTCATGCAAGTTGCTTCCTTTTTCGATTGCTTCATCGATGATCAATTGCGCACCGTTTGAAACCATGAAGTATTGTTGGAAGATACGGAGCAATTCACCTTGTTTATCGCTATCGTCTGGGTAAAGGAAAAGAGTCAAGTTGCGAGCGATATCTGTCTTGTCAAAGTTGATACCATCTTTAATAATAGAAGAATCAACTGAATCCAAGTCAAACAAACGCAAGCGGTTTTTAGTTGCTGTTTCATAACCAGTAACATCAATATCGTAAAGAGTTGATGTCAAAGTAAAGTCTGCAAATGGTACTTGGTAGCTACGGCTTGAGCGAACCAACCAGTTTTGCTCTGTCAACCATGCATTTGGAATTGTTTCTTGTTGGTTGTTTTTAAGAACTTGTTGGAAAAGACCAAAGTGGTAGTTAAGACCAACACCGTCACCATTCAAACCAAGAGTCGCAATTGAGTCGATAAAGCAGGCAGCCAAACGTCCCAAACCACCATTACCAAGAGATGGTTCCAATTCAACTTCTTCAACTTCGATCAAGTCTTTACCTGCAGCAGCAAGTTCTTTTTTGACATCGTCGTAAAGACCAAGGTTGATTAAGTTGTTTGACAAGAGTTTACCAATCAAGAACTCAGCTGAGATATAGTAAACTTTCTTTTTACCAGTGTTGACTGGTTTTTGGCTGCTTGCAAGCTTGCTGTAGTTAAGAAGAGCAAGATAAAGCTCTTCATTGCTACATTCTGCAATGGTTTTATTGTAACGATTTTGTACAAATTCTTGTAGTGATAACATGTTTAAGGTGTCTCCTGATATTGTATTATTTCTTTAATTCTACCAAATTTTCATTAATTCGTCGATAGATTGTTGTCAAGTCAAGCAAACCTTCCTCGACAGCTGGTGTCAATTGATCTTCAGTCATACGCCAAGACCAGTTTCCACCAAGGGTAGATGGGAAGTTCATACGAGCTGTCTCATCCAATTCTAGCAAATCTTGCATAGTTGCAATTGCCATGAAGCTAACTGATGAAAAGACTGTACGAAGCATAGCGTGTGGAACTGTTTCGTATTCTTTACGGTTCGTATAGCGAGCCATGTACTCACGAGTCGCATCATCGATCTCGTTACGGTACCAACCAAGGACCGTATTGTTATCGTGTGTTCCTGTGTACATAACTGAGTTAGCAGGTGCCAAGTGTGGGCTATCGATACTTTCGTCTTCTGGGTTGAAAGCAAATTGAAGAATCTTCATTCCTGGGAAGCCAGTACGTTCACGCAATTCGATAACTTCATCAGTCATGAAGCCGAGGTCTTCAGCGATGATGTTTAACTCACCAAGTTCTTCCTTAACGGCTGCAAAAAGCTTGTAGCCAGGTCCTTTGACCCACTCACCAGGTGCTGCTGTATCGGAACCAGCAGGGATTTCCCAGTAAGATTCGAAACCACGGAAGTGGTCGATACGAACGATATCGTAGATTTTGAAGCTTTCACGCAAGCGTTCAATCCACCATTTGTAACCGTCTTTGTCCATTGCTTCCCAGTCATAGATTGGGTTACCCCAAAGCTGACCAGTTGCAGAAAACTCATCGGGTGGGCATCCTGCGATACAAGTTGCCTTACCGTTGACATCTGTCTTGAAGAGATGTGGATTTGCCCACATATCGCTTGAATCTTCCGCTACGTAGATTGGCATGTCCCCAACGATTTCGATGTGGTTGTCGTTAGCGTAGGCTTTCAATTTCAACCATTGTTGGAAGAAGAAGTACTGAGTCACACGGTGGTAAACCAACTTGTCTGCCAATTGCTCACGGTAACTTTCAAGTGCTGAAGCTTTACGAGCACGAGCATCTGCATCTGGCCATTCTGTCCAAGCAAGATTTTCAAAATGCTCTTTGATAGCCATATACTCAGCAAAGAGCTCAAGCCATGATTGGTTGTCTTGAGCAAATTTCTCAAAATCTTTAACATTTCCGACTTCAAAGAAACGTTTCACCGCTTTTTCTAAAAGAGGACGACGTGCATAGTAGATTTTAGCATAGTCAACTTCAGATGCATCGCTACCAAAGTCAACTCCTTCAAGGTCACTTGCTTCCAATAAACCTTGCTCCACCAAGATATCCAAATCGATAAAATGAGTGTTCCCTGCGAAGGCTGAGAAAGATTGGTAAGGAGAATCTCCGTAACTAGTTGTTCCTAATGGAAGGATTTGCCAGTAACGTTGTTTGGTACGAACCAAGAAATCAACGAAGTCGTAAGCACTTTGACCAAATGATCCGATTCCGTAGGCTCCTGGGAGAGAAGAGATGTGCATCAACACACCACTTTGACGTTTTTTCATAAACAACACCTCGTGTATTTGTAGTTTAAATTTTCATTTTTGGACGCAAACGTTTGCGTTAAGATAAGTATACTTCATTTTTGGAATAATTGCAAGCGTTTTTAAAAAAAGTTTTGATTATTTTTTTAAAAAAAGTTGTCCTTCTTTATGTATACATATACATTTTCCTTTTCTATTTACAAAATCTTCTTCAACTACAAATTGAAGGCACAACTTAGCTTACTTTTGGTCTAGAGCAATTTATTTTTTGTTCAAAAACTAGGCAATCGTTTCCCTAAATAATTTCAGTAAAATCATGAAAATATATTTTCTGACTTTTCTTCTATTATAAACAAATAAAACGCTTACCCTATTCGTGAAATTTTTTTAAAATTTTTACAAAAAACACTTGCAACCGTTTTCTGTTTGTGCTACACTAGTCCCATAAAGGAAAACGGTTGCGTTTCCTCATTATAAAATTTGTTATTCTTTAGGAGGAATACATTATGTCATCTAAATTCATGAAGAGCGCTGCTGTGCTTGGAACTGCTACACTTGCTAGCTTGCTTTTGGTAGCTTGCGGAAGCAAAACTGCTGATAAGCCTGCTGATTCTGGTTCATCTGAAGCGAAAGAAATCACTCTTTACGTTGAGGACCAATACAAAGCTTATGCTGAAACAGTAGCTAAAGCTTATAAAGAACAATCAGGAACAACAGTTAACATCAAATCTGGTGACCAAATGGGTGGGCTTGACAAACTTTCTCTTGACAACCAATCAGGTCAAGCTCCTGACGTTATGATGGCTCCATACGACCGTGTAGGTAGCCTTGGTACTGACGGACAACTTTCAGAAGTGAAATTGAGCGACGGTGCTAAAACAGATGATAAAACTAAATCTCTTGTAACAGCTGCTGACGGTAAAGTTTACGGTGCTCCTGCCGTTATCGAGTCACTTGTTATGTACTACAACAAAGACTTGGTAAAAGAAGCTCCAAAAACATTTGCTGACTTGGAAAACCTTGCTAAAGATAGCAAATACGCATTCGCTGGAGAAGATGGAAAAACTTCTGCTTTCCTAGCTGACTGGACAAACTTCTACTTTGCATACGGACTTCTTGCTGGTAACGGCGGTTACGTATTCGGACAAAACGGTAAAGACGCTAAAGACATCGGTCTTGCAAACGACGGCGCTATCAAAGGTGTAGAATACGCTAAAACTTGGTATGAAAAATGGCCTAAAGGTATGCAAGATACTGAAGGAGCTGGAAACCTAATCCAAACTCAATTCCAAGAAGGTAAAACAGCTGCTATCATCGATGGACCTTGGAAAGCTCAAGCCTTCAAAGATGCTAAAGTAAACTACGGTGTTGCAACTATCCCAACTCTTCCAAACGGAAAAGACTACGCAGCATTTGGTGGTGGTAAAGCTTGGATCATCCCATCAAGCACTAAGAACCTTGAAGCTGCTCAAAAATTTGTAGACTTCCTTGTTTCAACTGAACAACAAAAAGCCTTCTACGATAAAACTAATGAAATCCCAGCTAACACTGAAGCTCGTTCATACGCTGAAGGTAAAAATGATGAGTTGACAACAGCTGTTATCAAACAGTTCAAGAACGCTCAACCAATGCCAAACATCTCTCAAATGTCAGCTGTTTGGGACCCAGCTAAAACAATGTTGTTTGAAGCTGTAAGTGGTAAGAAAGATGCTAAAACAGCTGCTAACGATGCTGTAACATTGATCAAAGAAACAATCAAACAAAAATTTGGTGAATAAAAAATTTGTTCAAGGGGGGTGGAAATCAAATCCCCCTTTGAATTTATCAACAAAAACACAAATAGTTTAGGTTTTATCTAGAAACCAGTATCCTATGAAAGGAGTTATTATGGAAAAGCAACAACCTAGTAAAGCAGCCCTGCTGTCTATCATTCCTGGGTTAGGACAGATTTACAATAAACAAAAGGCCAAAGGTTTTATCTTCCTTGGTGTAACCATCGTATTTGTCCTTTATTTCCTAGCACTTGCAGCCCCTGAATTGAGCAATCTCATCACTCTTGGTGACAAGCCAGGTCGTGACAATTCCCTCTTTATGCTGATTCGTGGTGCCTTCCATTTAATCTTTGTAGTCGTTTATGTACTCTTTTATTTCTCAAATATTAAAGATGCACATACAACTGCTAAACACATTAACAATGGAATTCCAGTTCCACGTACCTTCAAAGACATGATCAAAGGGATTTATGAAAATGGCTTCCCTTACCTCTTGATCATTCCATCTTATGTTGCCATGACCTTCGCGATTATCTTCCCAGTTATCGTAACCTTGATGATCGCCTTTACCAACTACGACTTCCAACACTTGCCACCAAACAAATTGTTGGACTGGGTTGGTTTGACAAACTTTACAAACATTTGGAGCTTGAGTACCTTCCGTTCTGCCTTTGGTTCTGTTCTTTCTTGGACTATCATCTGGGCTTTATCTGCCTCAACTTTACAGATCGTGATTGGTATCTTTACAGCTATCATTGCTAACCAGCCATTTATCAAAGGAAAACGTATCTTTGGTGTTATTTTCCTTCTTCCTTGGGCTGTCCCAGCCTTCATCACTATCTTGACATTTTCAAACATGTTTAACGATAGTGTCGGAGCCATCAACACTCAAGTCTTGCCAATCTTGGCTAAATTCCTTCCTTTCCTTGATGGTGCTCTTATTCCTTGGAAAACAGACCCAACTTGGACTAAGATTGCCTTGATTATGATGCAGGGTTGGCTTGGATTCCCATACATCTACGTTTTGACTTTAGGTATCTTACAATCTATCCCTAACGACCTTTACGAAGCAGCTTATATTGACGGTGCCAATGCTTGGCAAAAATTCCGTAACATCACTTTCCCAATGATCTTGGCTGTTGCGGCACCTACTTTGATTAGCCAATATACCTTCAACTTTAACAACTTCTCTATCATGTACCTCTTCAATGGTGGAGGTCCTGGTAGTGTCGGAGGGGGAGCTGGTTCAACTGATATCTTGATCTCATGGATCTACCGTTTGACAACAGGTACATCTCCTCAATACTCAATGGCGGCAGCTGTTACCTTGATTATCTCTATCATTGTCATCTCAATCTCTATGATCGCATTCAAGAAACTACACGCATTTGATATGGAGGACGTCTAAGATGAATAACTCAATTAAACTCAAACGTAGACTGACTCAAACCCTTACTTACCTCTACTTAATTGGCCTATCAATCGTGATTATCTATCCACTGTTGATTACCATCATGTCAGCCTTTAAAGCAGGTAACGTCTCAGCCTTTAAACTAGATACTAATATCGACCTCAATTTCGATAACTTTAAAGGCCTCTTCACTGAAACCTTGTACGGTACTTGGTACCTCAACACTTTGATTATCGCCTTGATTACCATGGTTGTTCAAACAAGTATCATCGTACTTGCTGGTTATGCCTATAGCCGTTACAACTTCTTGGCTCGTAAACAAAGTTTGGTCTTCTTCTTGATTATCCAAATGGTGCCAACCATGGCCGCTTTGACAGCCTTCTTCGTTATGGCACTTATGTTGAACGCCCTTAACCACAGCTGGTTCCTCATCTTCCTCTACGTTGGTGGTGGTATCCCGATGAATGCTTGGCTCATGAAAGGCTACTTCGATACAGTGCCAATGTCTCTAGACGAATCTGCAAAACTAGACGGTGCAGGACACTTCCGCCGCTTCTGGCAAATTGTTCTTCCACTTGTTCGCCCAATGGTTGCCGTACAAGCTCTCTGGGCCTTCATGGGACCTTTCGGAGACTACATCCTCTCTAGTTTCTTGCTTCGTGAGAAAGAATACTTTACTGTTGCCGTAGGTCTCCAAACCTTCGTTAGCAATGTGAAAAACATGAAGATTGCCTACTTCTCAGCAGGTGCTATCCTCATCGCCCTTCCAATCTGTATTCTCTTCTTCTTCCTACAAAAGAACTTTGTTTCAGGACTTACAAGTGGTGGCGACAAGGGATAATATATCCCCGCCACCCTTTTTCATTTTGAAGCTTGTGACTTTAAAACTATCCTTGAAGCAAGCAATTTGTCTCCTAGACTTGAAATAAAGCACATTTCTCTATATAATAATACTCATATAGAAAACACCTTTTAGAAAGATACCTATGCTTCCATATCCATTTTCCTATTTTTCAAGTATTTGGGGATTTCGTAAGCCCCTGTCCAAACGTTTCGGGCTCAACTGGTTCCAACTACTCTTTACCAGTATCTTCCTTATCAGCTTATCCATGGTACCTATTGCCATCCAAAACAGCTCACAGGAGACTTATCCGCTAGAAACCTTTATCGATAATGTCTATGAACCATTGACAGATAAGGTTGTCCAGGATCTCTCTGAACACGCTACAATTGTTGATGGTAAATTAACTTATACAGGAACAGCTAGTCAAGCACCTTCTATTGTGATTGGTCCAAGTCAAAGCAAGGAATTACCTAAGGACTTGCAACTGCATTTCGATACGAATGAGCTCGTCATCAGCAAGGAAAGTAAAGAACTGACCCGTGTCTCTTACCGAGCGATTGAGACTGAGAGTTTCAAAAGTAAAGATAGCTTGACCCAAGCCATTTCTAAAGACTGGTACCAACAAAATCGTGTCTATATCAGTCTCTTCCTAGTTCTAGGTGCAAGCTTCCTCTTTGGTTTGAATTTCTTTATCGTCTCTCTAGGAGCGAGTCTTCTCCTTTATATCACTAAGAAATCACGCCTCTTTTCATTTAAAACCTTTAAAGAGTGCTACCATTTTATCTTGAACTGTTTAGGATTGCCGACTCTGATTACGCTTATTTTGGGATTGTTTGGCCAAAATATGTCAAACCTCATCACTATACAAAACATTCTTTTTGTCCTTTATCTGGTCACTATCTTTTATAAAACGCATTTCCGTGATCCAGATTACCATAAATAGGAGATTTTTATGCCCGTTACGATTAAAGACGTGGCCAAGGCTGCTGGTGTTTCGCCTTCAACCGTAACCCGTGTTATTCAAAATAAATCAACCATTAGCGACGAAACTAAAAAACGCGTTCGCAAGGCGATGAAGGAGCTTAATTACCACCCCAACCTCAATGCTCGTAGTTTGGTAAGCAGTTATACCCAAGTTATCGGCTTGGTGCTCCCTGATGACTCAGATGCCTTCTACCAGAATCCTTTCTTTCCATCAGTCCTACGTGGCATCTCTCAAGTCGCCTCTGAAAACCACTATGCCATTCAGATAGCAACAGGGAAAGATGAGAAGGAACGTCTTACTGCCATCTCACAAATGGTCTATGGTAAACGTGTAGACGGTTTAATTTTCCTTTATGCCGAAGAGGAAGATCCTTTAGTCAAACTGGTCGCTGATGAGCAGTTCCCCTTCCTCATCCTCGGAAAATCTCTGTCCCCCTTCATTCCCCTTGTCGATAATGACAATGTTCAAGCTGGTTTTGATGCGACTGAATATTTCATCAAAAAAGGCTGCAAACGAATTGCCTTTATCGGAGGTTCTAAGAAACTCTTCGTTACACAAGACCGTCTAACTGGTTACGAATCCGCGCTTAAGCAATACCAACTGCCTATTGATGACAATCTGACCTACTTTGCAAATGAATTTCTAGAGGAAAAAGGATATCAGTTTAGCCAACTCCTCTTTCAGCATGACCCGCAGATTGATGCTATCATTACAACCGATAGTCTCCTAGCTGAAGGAGTCTGTGATTATATTACAAAACACCAGCTGAATGTCCCTGTTCTCAGCTTTGACTCGGTCAATCCCAAGCTCAACTTGGCAGCCTATGTTGATATCAATAGCCTAGAACTTGGTCGTGTTTCTCTTGAAACTATCCTCCAGATTATTAATGATAACAAAAACAATAAACAAATTTGTTACCGCCAGTTGATTGGACATAAAATTGTTGAAAAATAAAAACCAGCTCGCGCTGGTTTTTTTAGTTACTAATTGTCTGTTTCAACGAACCGTCCCAGAATATGAACATTCTCCGATACAGAGACAAAGGCGCTTGGATCCACCTGTTTCATAATCTGTTTAAATTCATTAAACTCTGCACGTGTAATGACAGTGATTAAAACTGCCTTTCTCTCGTGATTATAGGTTCCTTCTGCATCGTGGATCATGGTTGCACCGCGGTGCAATTTTTTATGGATTTTCTCAATTACTTTATCTGGATGATTGGTCACAATCATGGCCTGCATGCGTTTTTGCTTGGTAAAGACCGCATCTGTCACACGGCTAGAGACAAAGATGGTAATCATAGAATAGAGAGCGTATTTCCATCCAAAGGTCAAACCTGCTATCAGCATGATGGTCCCATTGACCAAGAAAGAAATACTACCGACATTCTTACCTGTTTTCTTGCGAATAGTCAGGCTGACGATATCCGTCCCACCACTGGAGATATTGTTTCGAAGAGCAAAACCAATCCCCAAGCCCATGACAACACCCCCAAAAAGGGCATTGATAATAGGATCCTCTGTCAAGGTCGCCACAGGGACAAACTGGATAAAGAAGGAACTCATAGATACCGTGATAAAGGTAAAGACGGTGAACTTATGGCCAATCTGATACCAAGCCAAGACCATCAAAGGAAAATTAATGGCGTAAAAGGTCAGTGAAATCGGAATGTGAAAACCAAACCAGTGATTACTCAAGGCAGAGATAATCTGTGCCAGACCTGTCGCACCACTCGAATACACATGCCCTGGTTGGAAAAAGAAATTGACCGCTACTGCTGATAGAAATCCATAGACCAGAGAGGCCGAAATCTTCTCATCATATTTTTCGCGAGAGATGCTTTGTAAGACACGTAAAATTTTTATCTGATGAGCAAAGCGGCGCAGATAATAGCGCCACCGCTTAATTCGTTTTGCTTGTTTCATCTTCTTCTACTTGTAAGCTGAGTTCCTCTAGTTGTTTGAGAGCTACTGTTGAAGGAGCTTGTGTCATTGGGTCACTTGCCTTATTGTTCTTAGGGAAGGCAATAACTTCACGAATATTTTCTTCTCCTGCTAAGAGCATGACAAATCGGTCAAGCCCGATAGCCAAGCCACCGTGTGGTGGAAAACCATAGTCCATGGCTTCAAGAAGGAAACCAAACTGGTCATTTGCTTCTTCGGCTGAGAAACCAAGAGCCTTGAACATACGTTCTTGAAGGTCTTTTTGGTTGATACGAAGGCTACCACCACCAAGTTCATAACCGTTCAAGACAATATCGTAAGCAATGGCACGAACCTTCGCCAAATCACCTTCTAATTCGTGAGCAGTCTCTTCCTGTGGTAGAGTAAATGGATGGTGGGCGCTCATGTAACGGCCTTCTTCTTCAGACCATTCAAACATTGGCCAGTCAACTACCCAAAGGAAGTTGAATTTATCGTTATCAATCAAGCCAAGCTCTTTGGCAATACGTCCACGAAGGGCACCAAGAGTTGCATTGGCCACTTCAAGCGTATCCGCCACAAAGAGAACGAGGTCCTTATCTTCAAGTGCAAGCGCTGTTGTCAATTCTGCTTGGATGCTAGTCAAGAACTTGGCAACTGGTCCGTTTAATTCTCCATCAACCACCTTGACCCAAGCAAGACCTTTGGCACCGTACTGCTTGGCTACTTCCGTCATCTTGTCGATGTCTTTACGTGAATAATTGTCCGCAGCGCCTTTGACCACAATGGCTTTTACAGCAGGTGCTTCTGAAAAGACTTTAAAGTCTACACCTTTGACCACTTCTGTCAAGTCCTGAAGCAACATGTCAAAACGAGTATCAGGTTTATCAGAACCGTAAAGAGCCATCGCATCATCGTATTTCATACGAGGGAATGGAAGCGTCACTTCGATGCCTTTAGTTTCCTTCATGACACGCGCAATCAAGCCTTCTGTGATATCTTGGATTTCTTGCTCAGTAAGGAAAGATGTTTCCAAGTCGACCTGGGTAAACTCAGGCTGGCGGTCACCACGCAAGTCCTCGTCACGGAAACATTTAACGATTTGGTAGTAACGGTCAAAACCAGCATTCATCAAGAGCTGTTTCGTGATTTGTGGACTTTGAGGAAGAGCGTAAAAATGCCCTTTATTAACACGAGACGGCACCAAATAGTCACGCGCCCCTTCAGGAGTTGACTTAGAAAGGAATGGTGTCTCCACGTCGATAAACTCCAACTCATCCAAGTAGTTGCGGATAGAGTGTGTCACCTTAGCACGAAGTTTAAGATTTTCCAACATTTCTGGACGACGAAGGTCAAGGTAACGGTAACGCAAACGTGTATCGTCATTGGCCTCAATGCCATCCTTAATCTCAAATGGTGTTGTCTTAGCTGTATTAAGCACTGTCAAAGCCGTCACGTTTAACTCAACTGCACCAGTTGGTAACTTATCATTTGCTTGCTCACGCGCAGCGACCTGACCAGTCACCTCGATAACAAATTCGCTACGAAGGCTTTCAGCTGTTGCCATGACCTCTGCAGATACTTTTTCAGGGTTGATAACCAACTGCATGATTCCTTCACGGTCACGAAGGTCGATAAAGATCAAACCACCAAGATCACGACGACGGCCAACCCATCCTTTCAAGGTTATTTCTTGTCCGATGTGTTCCTCACGAACACGACCAGCATACATACTACGTTTCATGTTTTCTCTCCTCTTTTATTCTGTTACTATTTTACCATAAAAGCGCAGGCTCTTCATGAAAATCATCAGAAAAGTTTGCCAGTCTTTAAAAATCGAGTGAAGACTCTAAAAATTAACGCCCATACAAAAATCCGATGAACTTCATCGGACTCTTTTATTTTGAATTTTTGCCTGCTTTACGCTTTTCAGCGATTTCGGCTGCCTTTCTCGGCAAGACAATTTCCGTTGTGTAAGCTGTCCCAAAGCGCAAGACACCTGCAATAGGGGCAAAGACAACTGCTAGATAGTTGTAGAAGAAATCGCCCTTAAAGGCATAAGCTAGCGCCCCAATGATGAAAAATAGAACAACTGCTTGAATCACTGCTAATAAAATTACTCGTTTCATGTGACCTCCTGACTCTATTATAGCATGAGAATCATCAAAAAGCCGACTAAATTATTCAAAGCGTGGAGAGAAATACTGTAGACCAGACCTTTTCTGCTAATATAAGCCAAGCCCAAACTAAAACCAAGGCTAAAATAGACAAAAAATTGTTGCACATCACCTGGGAAATGACCTAAGGCAAACAAAACACTAGATACCAGAAGGAAAAGCAGAGTTTGTTTACTATTGTCCTGCTTAGGAAAGAGATAGCGCGCTAACATCCCTCTAAAGATAAGTTCTTCCGTCAGAGGAGCAAAAATAACGACCGCAAAGAATGAGAAAAGTGGTTGAGACAAGGTCAAGTCTATCGCTATTTGCTGATTTACTGAAGGATCATTTGGCAAGAAAAACTGGACAACCAGAGATAAGAACCAAACCAAGGCAGGGAGCCAAATAAATCGGTTGAAGCCACTCTTCTCAATACGAACAGGACCTTTCTGATACCATTTGTAAATGCCGTACACATAAACTCCAGCCAAGGCCACATAGAGCAAGGTCACAGCATAGGGTGAAGCGCCTAAGGCAAGCGAAGTAGTCGCGAGCCCCTGAATGAAGCCATAGATGAATAAAAAGGATAGAATGGCTAGAAGAAACCAGCCGAGGTTTTTAAGTAGTTTCATAAAGGTCTCCTATCTTGCTTTATAGCTGTTTTTCAATACAAAGAGGTTTGCTATTCCTAACACAAGTACCCAGGCAAGTAACATGCCGATATTAGAAAAGGATATTTCCCCACCTTTTTTATTTAAAAGATTTACAATTGGACCAATAAAAGAGTAATCCAACACTTTCTGAATCGTATCATTTTGAAGAGCAATTATAGGTAAAACAGAGACAATTAACATAGGGAAGATACTATAAACTTGCGCTTTAGATTGAGTATCTGACACCGCACCGATTAGAAGGTTGAGAAAAATAATACTAATAGTTGCTAGGAGCAAATAGATAACGTAGGCAAATAAATAACCAGATAGATCTACTTTAAGATAGATGGGAAGTACAATCATAGCAAGTAACATTATCAGAATAGGGAGAACAAGCATACTGAAAGTATATTCTGTTGCTGTCACACCACTTAGGATGAGTGATTTAAGATTTCGTTTTTCCTTATCTTCTGCCATCATAATCGATACCATATAACCACTTCCCATACTCAAGGCCATGGTCAAACTCGTAGAGAGGAGAAACATACTCAATTCTCCATTCTTATTCATGAATTCATTATATAGAACAGCAATACCAAAAGGCATCAATAAAGTCGCTAACAAAGTTGAATTGCTAATAAGGACTTGTAATCTTAACCATAGTAGGGCATTTAATTTTCTAAACATCTAACTTTTCTCCTGTTAATCTGATAAAGATTTCTTCTAAAGTCGGCTCACAAGAGTGAACCACCATCAAATCTGTCGTGTCTAAATGTGGCAATTCTTCAAATGGAACTATCTGTTCTCGTCCATCATTATAAACCACACGTACTTTCTTATCCACATGGTACTTCTGGATAATATCTTGTGGACTTCCATACTCTATTAAGTTTCCCTTATTTAAAAGAGATAAGCGATCACAAAGCAGAGTTGCTTCATGCATATCATGCGTGGTCAGAAAGATAGTTGTCCCCGCCTGCTTTAATCCTTGAAGTAGGGTATGAATCATCTTAGATGTTGTAGGGTCTAAGCCACTGGTTGGCTCATCTAGAAAGAGAATCTTAGGAGCATTCAGAAGGGCACGGGCCAAGAACATTCGTTGTTTCATTCCTGTAGATAGTTTTTCTGCGATAATATCTTTAGCATCTGCCAATCCAACCTGTTGGAGCACCTGATTTACTCTATCTGACTTGAGACCATATAACTTAGCGTAGATGAGAAGATTTTTATAAAGACTCATCTTTTCATAAAAACCACTGCCATCACTCACAATACCAATTTGTTCCAAATCATTTGAGGTTAAATCTTGAGAATTCTTGCCTAACAAAACTGTTTTACCTTGATCTGTAGCCAACTGACCTGTCAAGACATTGATCATGGTTGTTTTACCTGAACCAGAAGGGCCCAGAAAACCAAAGATTTCACCTTCCTTAATCTCAAAAGAAATCTGATGAAGAGCTTTTTTGCTCCCAAAACTTTTGCTTACATTTTCAACACGAATCATAGAAACTCCTTTATTTGAAATAGCGTTTTACCATAGGTAACTGCATCACATTGATATAAACATGGATTGCTCCTACAAGCAATAAGGACAGTAATTGAATCTTTCCTGTCAAGAAAGAAATGATAAAAAGAAAAATATATAAGATTGGTAAGACATATTGATTTAATTGGAATAAAATCCGAAAACTCTGTTCCAAATTAGCCTTGCGCTCCCCTTCATCGTAAGAATCGAAATGCTCTAAGATATCCTTTGGTGTAGAGAAAAATACCAAATCAAACTGACGAACAATCGCAATTGTTTTAGAAAGAGATTTTTGAGCGGATAAGAATAGCACAAAGGCTAAGAAAGAGAGGGAAAATGTTTGGTGGCCTGTATGCAATATAACCACTTCATTTAATGAGAGGAAAATAGACAATGAAATCGCTACACTTGTAATATTAAAAGCAATGCTTCCAAACTCAAGATTCCGATACATTTGCACATAATAAGTTTCATTCAGATTATCATCCATTTCCTCTTGGTACAAGGAATGAAATTTTCTGCTTTTCTTTAGGAAATTGAAAGTCAAAAGAACGCTAATAAAACCTAACAGTAAACAAATAGTTGATATCCAGGGTATCAAGACTTTTACATCTAAAATAACTTCGTAGGATTCGGCACCTGCCTTAAACATCCCTACAAAACCGCCCAAGAAACCTCCGAAGAAAACAGACATTAAAAATAACAATCCACGTTTCTTTTTCATATTCAACCTCTTTCTAAACTAAACCAATCCAACTAACCACTGACCAAAGACTTTACCTGATTCATAAATTGCTGTCAAGCCCTCTGTTCCAAGTGATACTAAAATCAAACAAACAGCAAACAAGAGAATAGCTTGATTTCTTGCTTTTTTCGCCCCTTCTCCTAAAGAATCTCTCCCAAGCCAGCCCGCTAGATAAGCATATAGGATGACTGTTAAAATCCCAAACTCTGTTGACGAAAGAAACAGCAAAATGGCTACCAAACGGATGACGTTAATCTTGATATTAAAATAATTTCCTAAACCTGCACAGACACCTGCAAGTTCTTTGTTCTCAGTATCTACTTGAAAACCTGCTAAAAACTCTTTCATATTCATTCTCCTTTTTCACTTACTAGATTTTTGGATTTCTTTTCAATCCAGTCAATTACTGGGATGAGGGCAAAGTAGGCCCAGATAAATTGGTCGCTATAATAGAGATCAAACCATCCTAGATTTGTTCCAATTAGTAGACACACGCTGACTAATAAAGCTATGGCAACTACATAATAAATCACTTTATACTTGTTCATCACTCGTCCTCCTCCAAGCGAAATACCGATTCGACTGTTTCGTTGAAAATCTGAGATATTTTCAAGGCAATCACAACGGACGGGGTGTATTCGTCCCGTTCTAATAGGCTGATAGTCTGTCTGGAAACCTCTGCTAGCTTGGCTAGTTCGGTTTGATTGAGACCATCGCGAGCCCGCAGCTCTTTTAGACGATTTTTTAGTTGCATGTTACACACCTACTTTCCGTCAAATTCAACAGTTTGGATATCCTCAATGCGTTGTAGTTTGAATTTTTCTTTTCCTTTTTTATTAACACGACGTAGCTTGACCCATTCCTCATCAACATCCAAAACTTCCCAGTTATCTGTTCCAAAAACTTGTCCAACGATTGTCGGTGTTTTCCCAATCAATTCTTTTAAAATTCTTGACATTTCTTTATTTCCTTTCTGTTTTTGCTCAATTCTTTTGATTTTATTCTCTAGTTTCTTGACCTTTTGGGAATGGTAGATATAATACATAATCACAAGAGGTACAAATCCTAATGCCCACATAATCGTTCCTTGCTCCTTTTCTCTTAACTTGCTTACATTGTAACACATCTTTTTCTTTTTGACAAGCATATTTGTCAAAAAGTTTATGATTTTTGTCATTTTGCAAAAGAAAAAGGTCAGGAGTAAGTTCCTGACCAGTTTATCTATCATTAATACTCTTCGAAAATCTCTTCAAACCACGTCAGCTTCACCTTGCCGTACTCAAGTACAGCCTGCGGCTAGCTTCCTAGTTTGCTCTTTGATTTTCATTGAGTATAA
>NZ_JUPG01000037.1 GCF_001074825.1 Streptococcus pseudopneumoniae | reverse complement strand
AACAGATGTTAAAGTTGGCAAAGATGGTACAACTACAGTAACCTTCCCAGATGGCAGCACAGCTGTAATCCCAGCTGCTAAAGCAGTTACATCTGCTGAACAAGGTTCACATGCAGTAGCACC
This sequence comes from Streptococcus pseudopneumoniae, assembly GCF_001074825.1. Classification (GTDB taxonomy): domain Bacteria; phylum Bacillota; class Bacilli; order Lactobacillales; family Streptococcaceae; genus Streptococcus; species Streptococcus pseudopneumoniae_C. The sequence goes on along the minus strand of NZ_JUPG01000037.1, from coordinate 368 downwards.
AGCTGCTAAAGCAGTTACATCTGCTGAACAAGGCTCACATACAACAACACCAGCTAAGAAAGCAGGAGCGAAAGAGTTGCCAAATACTGGTACAGAACAATCTAGCGCTTCACTTGCTCTAGCACTTCTTGCAGCAGCAACAGGGGGACTCCTTATCGCGAAAAAACGCGAGGAAGAAGAGTAAGAAATTACCTTGATGAAAGAATTCATAGGATAAACATTCTATAAATTTAACAAAAAGAGATTGGAACACGATGTTCTAGTCGCCCTCAAAAAGATAGCATCTCCGAAAGGAGATGTTATCTTTTTGGCTCTTTGTCAACTGTAGTGGGTTGAAGAAAAGCTAAGCTCGAGAAAGGACAAATTTC
>NZ_JUPG01000036.1 GCF_001074825.1 Streptococcus pseudopneumoniae | reverse complement strand
TAGTTATAAAGGAGTTGAAATTATCGAGGGTCACTTAATGCCAGACCATGTACATATGTTAGTTAGTATTCCACCAAGGATAAGTGTTTCAAGTTTCATGGGGGATTTAAAAGGTAAAAGTGCACTCATGATGTTTGACAAACACGCCAATCTCAAGTATAAGTTTGAGAATCGGCATTTTTGGGCGGAAGGTTATTATGTGAGTACGGTTGGACTCAATGAAGCCACAATTAATAAGTATATTCAAGAGCAGGAAAAGCATGATATAGCACTAGATAAATTGAGTGTAAAAGAATATGAGGATCCCTTTAGGGATAGTGGTAAGTAATACAAAAGCCTCTTTAAGAGGCAAGTGACGAGTCAAGAGCAATGAGGCTTGAACAACGTGAAAGCCAGCGTCTTTAGGCGCTGGCTGGTAATTTGGGTTTATAGCCCTGGTTCAAACCACCCGTTAGACGGGTGGTCATGATTGTCAGGAAAAATAAAAAATTTAGAACTTTTAGTGGGAATTACGAATAGATAGATAAGGAAGAAAAAGGAGGAATATTTATGTATAGTGGATTGAAACTAAAATAGTATACTACAATCGCTAAAACATTTTTAGAAATTAATTTAACTTTCCTAACCGATTTGTTCACATCTTATTTCAATCTACTGTATGTGACCGGTTTTTATCCGTAGTTCATTAAATTATTTTTCAAATAAAATTTAATTAATTGTACATTTTCGAATTATTTTTCGAATAAATAAGTGAGAGGAAAAGGAAAGGAGCCTAGTTCATGTTTATATCAATGTTCTACCCATGGTTCACTGAGTTATTTTTTAAATAAATTTAATTTAGTTGTACATTTTTGAATTGTTTTTCGAATAGATAAGTAAGAGGAAAAAGAAAGGAGCCTAGTTCATGTATCTACCAATTTTTTATCCGTGGTTTACTAAATTATTTTTCAAATAAATTTAATTTCGTTGTACATTTTCGAATTATTTTTCGAATAAATAAGTAAGAAAGAAAAGGAAGGAGATTAGAAATGCTTATTTCAGTTATTTATCCAATCTGGCTATTTAAGTGGCTTAGAGTATAAACATTAAACATATACAAATTGAGGAGAAAAAAGATGACAAATTTTGACAAAATGGAACAGAACTTTGTAGCTCTTACAGAAGAAGAGTTGGTGAATGTAGATGGGGGAATTGCTTGGGAGGTAGTCTCTGTGGGTATTGCAATTGGTTGGGGGATTTACCAAGTTGGTGAAGCTGCTGGTAAAACGTTCTACTATATTACTCATCCGTAGTTTTTGATAAATATGAGCAAGAGAACATTTTGGATTATATTACTCGTTATTACAATTGTGGTGACTGCCGTTGGTTTAGGATTATCTGCATATAATTATTATGTTTTTGATAGACCTTTTTTAAATAGTACTACTAAAGGATTGTTGTCTGCGTTTGTTATGAGTGTATTGATGATTATTATTGGTGTATTAAAAGAAAACTAATTTTTATTATTAAAATGGAGGATAAATATGTCAAATTTACAAACTATTGAACAAAATTATACTACGTTAAGTGATATTGAATTGCAAGAAGTTGATGGTGGAGGAGTGTTACTTTTGGTTGGTGGTGGTATTTTGGCTGTCGGACTGTTAGCTTGGGGTGCGTATAATGGTTATCAGTCGGCATCACGAGGTGGATAAAAAATGGTAGAACGTTTTTTAGTAAAATAGGGGTCTACCATGAAACAATTTTTATTAGGTTTTGCTGAGGGTTATTTTACCGTATCGCTCATAATCTATATCGCAACGTATTTGATTTTGAGAAATTCAATCAATACCCTATTTTATCCAGAAATTTACCCCGTTTTATTTGGGCTCTTTTATCTAGGATATAAGGTCAATAAAAAGCGAGTAGAGTAAACAGTTAAGAATGACTTGTTAGTCTGCGCTGAAAATAGCTAGGCTAGAATCTAAGAATGCATCACATTGGAGTTTAATATGAAATTTGTTAAATCAGTATTGAAAGTTTTGCCTGAAATCATGGTATTACTTAGTTCAATGTCTTATATCATCATCAGATTAGTAGCTGACATAAATAAAGTATCTTTACCTACTTGGTTTGATAATTTTAATATACCCACGATTGCATTATTTATGATGGTCTTCATTCTTTTATACAGAAGTAAAGAAAAAAAGAATAGATAGATTTAAAGCAGTAGACGCTCTATAGGGAATAGGTGTCTTGTGGTAACGAATCAAAAAAGGAGTAACTATGAATCGTAATTTAGAACGGTGTTATCTATTCTGACTGTGAATAGATCATACCAAAGGTGGCTTAGAAATAGCAGGGACATTAGAAATTGAAGTAATAAATAGACTGTCGTAAATGTTACTATCAATGATTTATTTGTCCTAAGCTTGCCTAGGGTGACAGTAAAAAATCAATTTCCTTTCAATAGCATATTTTTAGTAGGTAGGACGTTTGTTCTGCCTATTTTTACTAAAAAGTTCAGTTGAGGTGTTTATTTATATCGTTTGGAGTTTATTTGTATTGTTGTTCGTGCTTTTTTGATAAAATAGTTATAGAAATTAGGAAAGTTGAAGAAAAAAATGAATAAGATTTTAAAATATTTTTTAGTATTTGTTTTTCTATTTTTAATGAATATGTTCATCTTTAAGATACTAGCAACTCTGGGATTTCAGCTGACAATGAGTGAAAAGAGTTATATTGTACCACCGCTATTTTCGATTATCGTTTTGTATATGATTGACAAAAAAGTTAGGAAGAAAAAGAAATAAATATATATTTTAGGTAGGACATTTGTTCTGCCTATTTTTTTATCCCAAAAGTGCATTTGGGAGGTAGATAGGCGCATTTGGGAAGGAAGTCCAGTTTTTGTTTGAGGATTGGGGTAAGATAGTTGTTATCAGATGAGTTTAGGAAAAGGAGATGAATATGAAATTTGGGAAACGTCACTATCGTCCGCAGGTGGATCAGATGGACTGCGGTGTAGCTTCATTAGCCATGGTTTTTGGCTACTATGGCAGTTATTATTCTTTGGCTCACTTGCGAGAATTGGCTAAGACGACCATGGATGGGACGACGGCTTTGGGCTTGGTCAAGGTGGCAGAGGAGATTGGCTTTGAGACGCGAGCAATTAAGGCGGATATGACGCTCTTTGACTTGCCTGATTTGGCTTTTCCTTTTGTTGCCCATGTGCTTAAGGAAGGGAAATTGCTCCACTATTATGTGGTGATTGGGCAGGACAAGGACAGCATTCATATTGCCGATCCAGATCCTGGGGTGAAATTGACCAAACTATCACGTGAGCGTTTTGCGGAAGAATGGACAGGAGTGACTCTTTTTATGGCACCTAGTCCAGACTACAAGCCTCATAAGGATCAAAAGAATGGCCTTCTCTCTTTTATTCCTATATTAGTCAAGCAGCGTGGTTTGATTGCTAATATCGTTTTGGCAACACTCTTGGTAACCTTGATTAATATTGTGGGTTCTTATTATCTGCAGTCTATCATTGATACCTATGTGCCAGATCAGATGCGTTCGACGCTGGGGATTATTTCTATTGGGCTGGTCATCGTCTATATTCTTCAGCAGATTTTGTCTTACGCTCAGGAGTATCTCTTGCTTGTTTTGGGGCAACGCTTGTCGATTGACGTGATTTTATCCTATATCAAACATGTTTTTCACCTGCCTATGTCCTTTTTTGCGACACGACGGACAGGGGAAATCGTGTCTCGTTTCACAGATGCTAACAGTATCATTGATGCGCTGGCTTCGACCATTCTTTCGATTTTCCTAGATGTGTCAACGGTTGTCATTATTTCACTTGTTTTATTTTCACAAAATACCAATCTCTTTTTCATGACTTTATTGGCACTTCCTATCTATACAGTGATTATCTTTGCCTTTATGAAGCCGTTTGAAAAGATGAATCGGGATACCATGGAAGCCAATGCGGTTCTGTCTTCTTCTATCATCGAGGATATCAATGGTATTGAGACTATCAAGTCATTGACCAGTGAAAGTCAGCGTTACCAAAAGATTGACAAGGAATTTGTGGATTATCTGAAGAAATCCTTTACCTATAGTCGGGCAGAGAGTCAGCAAAAGGCTCTGAAAAAAGTTGCCCATCTCTTGCTCAACGTCGGTATTCTCTGGATGGGGGCTGTTCTGGTCATGGATGGCAAGATGAGTTTGGGGCAGTTGATTACCTATAATACCTTGCTGGTTTACTTTACAAATCCTTTGGAAAATATCATTAATCTGCAAACCAAGCTTCAGACAGCGCAGGTTGCTAATAACCGTCTTAACGAGGTCTATTTGGTAGCTTCGGAGTTTGAGGAGAAAAAAACGGTTGAGGATTTAAGCTTGATGAAGGGAGAAATGACCTTCAAGCAGGTTTACTACAAGTATGGCTATGGTCGAGATGTCTTGTCAGACATCAATTTGACCATTCCCCAAGGTTCTAAGGTGGCTTTTGTGGGGATTTCGGGGTCAGGTAAGACGACCTTGGCCAAGATGATGGTTAATTTTTACGACCCAAGTCAGGGAGAGATTAGTCTGGGTGGTGTCAATCTCAATCAGATTGATAAAAAGACCCTGCGCCAGTACATCAACTATCTGCCTCAACAGCCCTATGTCTTTAACGGGACGATTTTGGACAATCTTCTTTTGGGAGCCAAGGAGGGGACGACTCAGGAGGATATCTTACGGGCGGTCGAATTGGCAGAGATTCGGGAGGATATTGAGCGCATGCCCCTGAATTACCAGACAGAATTGACTTCGGATGGGGCAGGGATTTCAGGTGGCCAACGTCAGAGAATCGCTCTGGCGCGTGCTCTCTTGACAGATGCGCCTGTCTTGATTTTGGATGAGGCGACCAGCAGTTTGGATATTTTGACAGAGAAGCGAATTGTCGATAATCTGATGTCTTTAGATAAAACCTTGATTTTCATTGCTCACCGTTTGACCATTGCTGAGCGTACAGAGAAGGTTGTTGTCTTGGATCAGGGCAAGATTATTGAGGAAGGAAAGCATGCTGATTTGCTTGCACAGGGTGGATTTTATGCCCATTTGGTGAATAGCTAGAAAGAGGAGAGGATGAAACCAGAATTTTTAGAAAGTGCGGAGTTTTATAATCGTCGTTATCATAATTTTTCCAGTCGGGTGATTGTCCCCATGTCCCTTCTGCTCGTGTTTTTGCTTGGCTTTGCAATATTTGCAGAGAAGGAGATGAGTTTGTCAACTCGGGCTACTGTTGAGCCTAGTCGTATCCTTGCAAATATCCAGTCAACTAGCAACAATCGCATTCTTGTCAATCATTTGGAAGAAAATAAGCTGGTTAAGAAAGGGGATCTTCTGCTTCAATATCAGGAAGGGACAGAAGGTGTTCAAGCGGAGGCTTATGCCAGTCAGTTGGACATGCTCAAGGATCAAAAAAAGCAATTGGAGTATTTGCAAAAGAGCCTGCAAGAAGGGACGGATTACTTTCCAGAGGAGGATAAGTTTGGCTACCAAGCCACCTTTCGTGACTACATCAGTCAAGCAGGCAGTCTTAGGGCTAGTACATCGCAACAAAACGAGACCATCGCGTCCCAGAATGAAGCAGCTAGCCAAACTCAAGCCGAAATCGGCAATCTCATCAGTCAAACAGAGGCTAAAATTCGCGATTACCAGACAGCTAAGTCAGCTATTGAAACAGGTGCTTCCTTGGCCAGTCAGAATCTAGCCTACTCTCTTTACCAGTCCTATAAGTCTCAGGGGGAGGAAAATCCGCAAGTTAAGGCTCAGGCTGTTGCGCAGGTTGAAGCGCAGCTTTCTCAGTTAGAATCCAGTCTTGCTACTTATCGTGTCCAGTATGCAGGTTCAGGTACCCAGCAAGCCTATGCGTCTGGTTTAAGCAGTCAATTGGAATCTCTTAAATCACAACACTTGGCTAAGGTTGGTCAGGAATTGACCCTTCTAGACCAGAAAATCTTGGAGGTGGAATCAGGTAAGAAGGTTCAAGGCAATCTTTTAGACAAGGGGAAAATTATGGCGAGTGAGGATGGGGTGCTTCACCTTAATCCTGAGACCATTGATTCTACCATGGTAGCAGAAGGTGCCCTACTAGCCCAACTCTATCCGTCCTTGGAAAAAGAAGGGAAAGCCAAACTTACAGCCTATCTTAGTTCAAAAGATGTAGCAAGAGTCAAGGTCGGTGATTCTATTCGCTATACTACGACTCATGATGCCAAGAATCAAATTTTCCTAGATTCTACTATTACAAGTATTGATGCGACAGCTACTAAGACTGAGAAAGGGAATTTCTTTAAAATCGAGGCGGAGACTAATCTGACTGCTGAGCAGGCAGAAAAACTTCGGTATGGGGTGGAAGGTCGTCTACAGATGATTACAGGCAAGAAAAGTTATCTACGTTATTATTTGGATCAATTTTTGAACAAAGAATAATGTTCGTGTTTTTTTAGAGATAAATGATTTTAAAACTGTGGGAAAGATTCTTCTTGCAGTTTTTTCTTTACGATTTTTGAAACTCATCTTATTTTCGTTCGTTTAAATTCTTGTATTTTTTGGTTTTTTATGGTAGAATGTGCTCAAGTAATACGAAAGGCGAACTTTACAATGTCAAAACAATTGATCTATTCGGGAAAAGCTAAAAATATCTATACAACTGAGGATGAAAATCTTATTATTTCAACTTACAAGGATCAGGCGACTGCTTTCAACGGCGTCAAGAAGGAGCAGATTGCGGGTAAAGGAGTGTTGAATAATCAGATTTCATCTTTTATTTTTGAGAAATTAAATGCGGCTGGTGTGGCGACTCACTTTGTGGAGAAACTTTCAGACACGGAACAACTCAATAAAAAAGTTGAGATTATTCCTTTGGAAGTCGTGCTTCGCAACTACACGGCTGGTTCTTTTTCAAAACGTTTTGGCGTAGATGAAGGTATCGTCTTGGATACTCCGATTGTCGAATTTTACTACAAAAATGATGATTTGGATGATCCATTTATCAATGACGAACATGTGAAATTCCTACAGATTGCGGATGACCAGCAGATTGCCTACTTGAAGGAAGAAACGCGTCGTATCAATGAAATCTTGAAAGTCTGGTTTGCTGAGATTGGTCTCAAATTGATTGACTTTAAGCTAGAGTTCGGTTTTGACAAGGATGGTAAGATTATCTTGGCAGATGAATTTTCACCAGATAACTGCCGTTTGTGGGATGCGGATGGCAACCACATGGATAAGGATGTTTTCCGTAGAGGATTGGGAGAACTGACAGATGTTTATGAGATTGTCTGGGAAAAGTTGCAGGAATTGAAATAACAATCTCAAGGCTATTTGGGAACATTGCAAGAGCTGAAATAAAGGAATAAGAATTGATGGATAAACGTATTTTTGTTGAAAAAAAGGCTGATTTTCAGGTCAAGTCAGAGAGTTTGGTTAGAGAACTCCAGCATAACTTGGGGCTTTCAAGCTTAAAAAGTATTCGCATTGTGCAAGTTTATGATGTCTTTGATTTGGCTGAGGACTTGTTTGCGCCTGCAGAGAAACACATCTTCTCTGAGCAGGTGACAGATCATGTCTTGGATGAAGCGACTGTGCAGGCAGACCTTGCCAATTATGCATTCTTTGCCATTGAAAGTTTGCCAGGGCAATTTGACCAGCGTGCAGCTTCTTCACAGGAAGCCTTGCTTTTGCTGGGAAGTTCGAGTGATGTGACGGTTAATACCGCTCAACTTTACTTGGTCAATAAAGATATTGATGTGACTGAGTTGGAAGCGATCAAGAACTACCTGCTCAATCCAGTTGATTCTCGTTTCAAGGATATCATGACTGGGATTGCCAAGCAGGAATTTTCAGAGTCGGACAAGACCATTCCGAAATTGACTTTCTTTGAAAGCTATACAGCAGAAGACTTTGCCCGCTACAAGGCCGAACAAGGGATGGCAATGGAAGTGGATGATTTGCTCTTTATCCAAGATTACTTTAAGTCAATAGGGCGCGTGCCGACGGAAACAGAGCTCAAGGTTTTGGATACTTACTGGTCTGACCACTGCCGTCACACGACTTTCGAGACAGAGTTGAAACACATCGACTTTTCAGCTTCCAAATTCCAAAAACAATTACAGGCGACTTATGACAAGTATATTGCCATGCGTGAGGAACTAGGTCGGTCTGAAAAGCCACAAACCCTGATGGATATGGCGACTATTTTTGGTCGTTATGAGCGTGCTAATGGTCGTTTGGACGATATGGAAGTGTCAGACGAAATCAATGCTTGCTCAGTAGAAATCGAAGTGGATGTTGATGGTGTGAAAGAGCCATGGCTCCTAATGTTCAAGAATGAAACTCACAACCACCCAACGGAAATTGAGCCATTTGGTGGAGCGGCTACTTGTATAGGTGGTGCTATTCGTGACCCATTGTCAGGTCGCTCATATGTTTATCAAGCTATGCGTATCTCAGGTGCTGGAGATATTACCGCACCGATTTCGGAAACGCGTGCTGGGAAACTGCCACAACAGGTCATTTCTAAGACAGCGGCTCATGGTTATTCTTCGTATGGGAACCAGATTGGTCTGGCGACGACCTACGTTCGTGAATACTTCCACCCAGGTTTTGTAGCTAAACGTATGGAGCTAGGTGCAGTTGTTGGTGCGGCTCCCAAGGGCAATGTTGTCCGTGAAAAACCGGAAGCTGGTGATGTGATTATCTTGCTCGGTGGTAAGACTGGACGTGACGGTGTCGGTGGTGCGACAGGTTCTTCTAAAGTTCAAACGGTTGAGTCTGTGGAAACAGCTGGTGCTGAGGTTCAAAAAGGAAATGCCATCGAAGAACGCAAGATTCAACGACTTTTCCGTAATGGCGATGTCACTCGTCTCATCAAGAAGTCCAATGACTTTGGAGCAGGCGGTGTCTGTGTAGCCATCGGTGAATTGGCAGACGGTCTAGAAATCGACCTTAACAAGGTGCCTCTTAAATATCAAGGCTTGAATGGTACAGAAATTGCTATCTCTGAATCACAAGAACGGATGGCGGTTGTGGTGAGTCCTGAAGACGTAGATGCCTTTGTTGCAGAATGTAATAAAGAAAATATTGACGCGGTTGTGGTTGCGAAAGTGACTGAGAAACCAAATCTAGTCATGCACTGGAATGGTGAAACGATTGTCGACTTGGAACGTCGTTTCCTTGATACAAACGGTGTGCGCGTAGTCGTTGATGCCAAGGTTGTGGACAAGGATGTCAAACTTCCAGAAGAACGCACAACAAGCGCTGACACACTTGAAGCTGATACCCTTGCGGTTCTGTCTGATCTCAACCATGCGAGTCAAAAAGGCTTGCAGACCATCTTTGATAGCTCAGTTGGTCGTTCAACAGTCAATCACCCACTCGGTGGTCGTTACCAAATCACACCAACGGAAGCTTCTGTACAGAAATTGCCAGTCCAACATGGTGTAACGCATACGGCTTCAGTTATGGCGCAAGGATTCAACCCTTACGTAGCAGAATGGTCTCCATACCATGGTGCTGCTTATGCGGTTATCGAAGCAAGCGCTCGTTTGGTTGCTGCTGGTGCAAACTGGTCTAAGGCTCGTTTCTCTTATCAAGAGTATTTCGAGCGCATGGATAAACAAGCAGAGCGTTTCGGTCAGCCAGTAGCCGCCCTTCTAGGCTCTATCGAAGCACAAATCCAACTTGGTTTGCCATCAATCGGTGGTAAGGACTCCATGTCTGGTACCTTTGAAGAATTGACCGTACCGCCAACCTTGGTAGCCTTTGGGGTGACGACGGCAGATAGCCGTAAGGTCCTCTCTCCAGAGTTCAAAACTGCTGGTGAAAACATTTACTACATCCCAGGTCAAGCTCTTGCTGCAGAGATTGATTTTGACTTGATTAAGTCTAACTTTGCTCAATTTGAAGCTATACAAGCTGAACACAAAGTAACATCTGCATCAGCTGTCAAATATGGTGGTGTGGTTGAAAGTTTGGCTCTTGCTACTTTTGGGAACCATATTGGTGTAGAGGTGATCTTGTCTGAACTTGAAAGTTCTTTGATAGCTCAATTAGGCGGATTTGTCTTCACATCTCCTGAAGAAATCGCCGGAGTGGAGAAGATTGGACAAACAAGCGCAGGCTTTACACTCGTTGTCAACGGTGTGAAGCTAGATGGACACAAACTTGACAGTGCTTTCCAAGGGAAACTGGAAGAAGTTTACCCTACTGAATTTGCCCAAGCCAAAGAATTGGTTGAAGTACCAGCTGTGGCATCAGATGTTGTGATTAAAGCCAAAGAAAAAGTTGAAAAACCTGTGGTCTATATCCCAGTCTTCCCAGGAACCAACTCAGAATATGACTCAGCTAAGGCCTTTGAGAAAGAAGGTGCAGAGGTTAACTTGGTGCCATTCGTGACCTTGAATGAAGAAGCCATTGTCAAGTCAGTTGAAACCATGGTTGACAATATCGACAAGGCCGACATTCTCTTCTTTGCAGGTGGCTTCTCAGCTGCGGACGAGCCAGATGGATCAGCTAAGTTTATTGTCAATATCCTTCTTAATGAAAAAGTGCGTGCAGCCATTGATAGCTTTATCGCTCGTGGTGGCTTGATTATCGGTATCTGTAATGGATTCCAGGCCTTGGTCAAATCAGGTCTTCTTCCATACGGAAACTTCGAGGATGCCAGCAGTACGAGCCCAACCCTCTTCTACAATGATGCCAACCAACACGTGGCCAAGATGGTAGAAACTCGGATTGCCAATACCAACTCACCATGGTTAGCTGGAGTGCAAGTGGGCGATATCCACGCTATTCCTGTTTCGCACGGTGAAGGGAAATTTGTTGTGACGGCTGAGGAATTTGCGGAACTCCGTGACAATGGACAAATTTTCAGCCAATACGTTGACTTTGACGGCAAACCAAGCATGGATTCTAAGTACAATCCGAATGGTTCTGTCCATGCCATCGAAGGAATTACCAGCAAGAACGGCCAAATCATCGGTAAAATGGGACACTCAGAACGTTATGAAGACGGTCTTTTCCAAAACATCCCAGGAAATAAAGACCAACACCTGTTTGCGTCAGCGGTGCGTTATTTCACAGGGAAATAAAAGGTATAAAAAATGACATACGAAGTAAAATCTCTTAATGAAGAATGTGGTGTTTTCGGTATCTGGGGGCATCCAGATGCTGCTAAATTGACCTATTTTGGTCTCCATAGTCTTCAGCACCGTGGTCAGGAGGGGGCAGGAATCCTCTCCAATGATCAGGGACAATTGAAGCGCCATCGTGACATGGGACTTTTATCAGAAGTCTTCAGAAATCCTGCTAATTTGGATAAATTGACAGGAACTGGTGCGATTGGGCATGTTCGTTACGCGACTGCTGGCGAAGCTTCTGTAGATAACATCCAGCCCTTCCTCTTCCGTTTTCACGATATGCAGTTTGGCTTGGCTCATAATGGAAATCTGACCAATGCAGCCTCTCTCAAGAAAGAATTGGAAGATAGAGGAGCGATTTTCAGTGCGACTTCAGACTCGGAAATCTTGGCTCACCTCATTCGTCGAAGTCATAATCCGAACTTGATGGGTAAAATCAAGGAGGCGCTCAGTCTAGTTAAAGGCGGTTTTGCCTATATCCTGTTGTTTGAGGATAAGTTGATTGCGGCTCTTGACCCAAATGGTTTTCGTCCTCTTTCAATCGGGAAAATGGCCAACGGAGCGGTGGTGGTTTCCTCTGAAACCTGTGCTTTTGAGGTCATTGGTGCTGAATGGATTCGTGATTTGAAGCCAGGTGAGATTGTGATAATTGATGACAAGTGCATCCAGTATGATAGCTATACGGATGATACTCAGCTGGCTATTTGCTCTATGGAGTATATCTACTTTGCTCGCCCTGATTCTAACATTCATGGTGTCAATGTCCATACGGCACGTAAACGTATGGGTGCCCAATTGGCGCGTGAATTCAAGCATGAAGCGGATATCGTAGTTGGTGTGCCCAATTCCTCCCTCAGCGCAGCCATGGGATTTGCAGAAGAATCTGGGCTGCCAAACGAAATGGGTCTGATCAAGAATCAATACACGCAACGCACCTTTATCCAACCGACTCAAGAATTGCGGGAGCAAGGGGTGCGGATGAAACTCTCAGCTGTTTCGGGTGTTGTCAAAGGCAAGCGTGTTGTTATGATTGATGACTCTATTGTACGTGGAACAACCTCTCGTCGTATCGTTCAGCTTTTGAAAGAAGCAGGTGCGACTGAGGTTCACGTTGCTATCGGTAGTCCAGCGCTAGCTTATCCATGTTTCTACGGGATTGATATTCAGACCCGTCAGGAGCTGATTGCGGCTAATCATACGGTCGAAGAAACGCGCCAAATCATTGGTGCGGACAGTCTGACTTACCTCTCTGTTGAAGGTTTGATTGATTCGATTGGGATTGAAACAGATGCGCCAAATGGTGGTCTCTGTGTTGCTTATTTTGACGGTGACTACCCGACACCTCTCTATGACTACGAAGAAGACTATCGTCGAAGTTTGGAAGAAAAGACAAGTTTTTACAAATAGATGACAGATCTTCCGTTAAAGAAAAGGAATATAAAAATGACAAATAAGAATGCTTATGCTTCACGTCTCACTACTGACTAAAAGCTAAAGCATTTGTCAGTAGACGCTTTGTCCTATAGGATCAAAGCTAGAGCCCTGACTAGTATTTTTAGATAAAATAATTGTTTATCTAAAAATACATCGCAATCTTTTCAAAGAAAAGGAAAAATAAAATGGCAAATAAAAATGCTTATGCCCAGTCGGGTGTGGATGTTGAAGCGGGTTATGAAGTTGTTGAACGAATCAAAAAGCACGTGACTCGTACGGAGCGTGCAGGTGTCATGGGAGCTCTTGGTGGCTTTGGTGGTATGTTTGACCTTTCAAAGACTGGGGTTAAAGAACCTGTCTTGATTTCAGGAACTGATGGTGTCGGAACCAAACTCATGTTGGCTATCAAATACGACAAGCACGATACCATTGGTCAAGACTGTGTGGCCATGTGTGTTAATGACATCATCGCTGCAGGTGCAGAGCCCCTCTATTTCCTCGACTATGTGGCGACAGGGAAGAATGAACCAGCTAAGCTAGAACAAGTTGTCGCTGGTGTGGCAGAAGGATGTGTGCAGGCAGGTGCTGCCCTCATCGGTGGGGAAACGGCTGAAATGCCTGGCATGTACGGCGAAGATGACTATGACTTGGCTGGTTTTGCGGTCGGTGTGGCTGAAAAATCTCAAATCATTGACGGTTCAAAGGTGGCAGAAGGAGATGTTCTTCTCGGACTTGCTTCAAGTGGGATTCATTCCAATGGTTACTCACTCGTCCGTCGTGTCTTTGCGGATTACACAGGTGAGGAAATCTGGCCAGAATTGGAAGGCAAGCAACTCAAGGAAGTTCTTCTTGAGCCGACTCGTATCTATGTTAAGGCTGTCTTGCCACTCATCAAGGAAGAGTTGGTCAACGGCATTGCACACATCACTGGTGGAGGCTTTATCGAAAATGTCCCTCGTATGTTTGCAGATGACCTGGCTGCAGAGATTGAGGAAAGCAAGGTTCCAGTGCTTCCTATTTTCAAAGCTCTTGAGAAATACGGTGAAATCAAACATGAAGACATGTTTGAAATCTTCAATATGGGCGTAGGGCTCATACTGGCAGTTAGCCCTGAAAATGTAACTCGTATCAAGGAATTGTTGGATGAACCAGTCTATGAAATCGGTCGTATTGTGAAGAAAGATGGCGCAAGTGTGGTGATAAAATAATGGCTAAAAAAATTGCTGTTTTTGCTTCTGGAAATGGTTCAAACTTTCAGGTGATTGCGGAACAATTTCCAGTAAAATTTGTCTTTTCAGATCACCGGGATGCCTATGTACTTGAGCGTGCAGAAAAGCTTGGGGTTTTATCTTATGCCTTCGAACTCAAAGAGTTTGAGAACAAGGCAGACTATGAAGGTGCCATCGTCGAACTCTTGGATGAACACCAGATTGACTTGGTTTGTCTGGCAGGCTATATGAAAATCGTCGGCCCCACCTTACTAGCAGCTTATGAAGGTCGGATTATCAACATTCATCCAGCCTATCTGCCAGAATTTCCAGGAGCTCATGGGATTGAGGACGCTTGGAATGCTGGTGTTGCAGAGAGTGGCGTGACCATTCACTGGGTGGATTCCGGAGTGGATACAGGCAAGGTCATCAAACAAGTTCGTGTGCCACGCTTAGCCGATGATACGATTGAAAGTTTTGAAGCTCGCATTCATGAGGCAGAGTACAAGTTGTATCCAGAGGTGCTGGATAGTTTGGGAGTGGAGAGGAAGTAAATTTTGAATAATAAAGCTGTTAAGACTTTACTAGATAAAGTTAAAGAATTTGAAGAATTTTTTAATGAGTATGAAAAACAATTTTACCCTAAAGTAATAAAAATTAGAAATAAATTTCTAATTAGCTTGATTGTATTTATTACTCTAATGTTAATAAGTTATGTACTTTGGTTGAGGGATTTTGGTGATTTATGTGTTAAAATAGCTTTTCTTATTTTTACTGTCTTTTCTTTGGGATACTTTATTTATCTCAGTCGAAAATTTGATAAAGTTTCAGACGGAAAACCTAATAAATTTGAAGAGATATGTCGAGAAGTAAAATGTAATTTAATTCATATATATGGAAGTAAAGCTAGTTATGCTGTAAAATTATTAATTGTTGATTTGACAGAGAAACGTGACAATCAGATTAAGATATATGAAAGTTTAGTAAAGTCTGTAGGTACAGTTGGTATGATTTTGGTAACGGCTTTTATCACTTTAGTTGTAAAACAATTTTTTGAGACGGGCGAAAATAGCATATCATTAAACGTATTTATCGGATTAATTCTATTAGTATTTATTATCGTTTTTTTGATTACAGTTGCGGATACTTTTATTAGAAATATTATTAAGTATCCTTTATTTGGAAAGGCTTCGAAAGAAGTGTATTTAACGGACATTTTATACGAAGTAAAGTATATGATATTAGAAAAAGAAAGATAACTAAAATGACTAAACGAGCACTTATTTCAGTCTCAGATAAAGCGGGCATTGTTGAATTTGCCCAAGAACTTAAAAAACTTGGTTGGGAGATTATCTCGACGGGTGGGACCAAGGTTGTCCTTGACAATACTGGGGTGGAGACCATTGCGATCGATGATGTGACGGGCTTCCCAGAGATGATGGATGGTCGTGTTAAGACCCTTCATCCAAATATCCACGGTGGGCTCCTCGCTCGTCGTGACTTGGATAGTCACCTGGAAGCGGCCAAAGACAATCAAATCGAGCTCATCGACCTTGTAGTGGTCAACCTTTACCCATTTAAGGAAACCATCCTCAAACCAGACGTGACTTACGCTGATGCAGTTGAAAACATTGACATCGGTGGGCCATCTATGCTTCGTTCAGCAGCAAAAAATCATGCCAGCGTGACGGTTGTGGTAGACCCTGCCGACTATACAGTGGTTTTGGACGAATTGGCATCAAACGGCGAAACCTCTTATGAAACTCGCCAACGTTTGGCAGCCAAAGTATTTCGTCACACAGCGGCTTATGATGCCTTGATTGCAGAATACTTCACAGCTCAAGTGGGTGAAAGCAAGCCTGAAAAGTTGACCTTGACTTATGACCTCAAGCAAGCCATGCGTTACGGTGAGAACCCTCAACAAGACGCGGACTTCTACCAAAAAGCATTGCCGACTGATTACTCCATTGCTTCAGCTAAACAGCTTAACGGTAAGGAATTGTCATTCAACAATATTCGTGACGCTGATGCTGCTATCCGTATCATCCGTGACTTCAAAGACCGTCCAACCGTTGTGGCTCTCAAACACATGAATCCATGCGGTATCGGTCAGGCTGATGACATTGAGACTGCTTGGGACTACGCTTATGAGTCTGATCCAGTGTCTATCTTTGGTGGAATTGTCGTTCTTAACCGTAAGGTGGATGCTGCGACAGCTGAGAAGATGCATGGTGTTTTCCTCGAAATCATCATTGCACCAAGCTATACGGATGAGGCGCTAGCTATTTTGACCAATAAAAAGAAAAACTTGCGTATCCTTGCCTTGCCATTTGACGCTCAAGAAGCGAGTGAAGTGGAAGCTGAATATACTGGTGTGGTCGGTGGACTTCTCGTGCAAAATCAAGATGTGGTGAAAGAAAGCTCAGCTGACTGGCAAGTGGTGACCAAACGCCAGCCAACTGAGACAGAAGCGACTGCTCTTGAGTTTGCTTGGAAAGCCATCAAGTATGTCAAATCCAACGGTATCATCGTGACCAACGATCACATGACACTTGGTGTTGGCCCTGGTCAAACTAACCGTGTTGCTTCAGTCCGTATCGCCATTGACCAAGCTAAAGACCGTCTTGACGGCGCTGTTCTTGCTTCAGATGCCTTCTTCCCATTTGCGGATAACGTGGAAGAAATCGCCAAAGCAGGTATTAAGGCCATCATCCAACCGGGTGGATCAGTCCGTGACCAAGAGTCAATTGAAGCTGCTGATAAATACGGCTTGACTATGGTCTTCACAGGCGTTAGACATTTTAGACATTAAGAAAACGAAAGGGAAGAAAACAGTTTCTTTCCTTTTTTGCTTAAAAAAGCTTAACGAAACAAGATTAAAACGAACGTTTATGATATAATATTAGTAAATAATTCGCAAAAGAGGTTGAGAGATGAAACTGTTAGTTGTTGGCTCAGGTGGTCGTGAGCACGCGATTGCCAAAAAGTTGTTGGAGTCTAAGGACGTTGAGCAAGTTTTCGTGGCGCCTGGTAATGATGGGATGACCTTAGATGGACTAGATTTGGTAAAAATCTCTATTTCCGAACATTCTAAGCTAATTGATTTCGCAAAAGCCAACGATATCGATTGGACCTTTATTGGCCCAGATGATGCCCTTGCGGCTGGTATCGTGGATGATTTCAATGCAGCTGGTCTCAAAGCCTTTGGTCCTACAAGATTGGCAGCGGAGTTGGAGTGGTCCAAGGATTTCGCTAAGGAAATCATGGTCAAATATGACGTTCCAACAGCAGCCTATGGCACATTCTCAGATTTCGAGGAAGCCAAGGCCTATATCGAAGAAAAAGGCGCTCCAATTGTAGTCAAGGCAGACGGTTTGGCCCTTGGGAAAGGTGTCGTCGTTGCGGAGACAGTCGAGCAAGCAGTCGAAGCCGCTCACGAGATGCTTTTGGACAATAAATTCGGTGACTCAGGTGCGCGTGTGGTCATCGAGGAATTCCTTGACGGGGAGGAGTTCTCACTCTTTGCCTTTGTCAATGGGGACAAGTTCTACATCATGCCGACAGCGCAAGACCACAAACGTGCCTATGACGGCGACAAGGGTCCTAACACGGGTGGTATGGGAGCTTATGCGCCAGTTCCTCACTTGCCACAGAGCGTGGTTGATACGGCGGTTGAGACTATAGTCAAGCCAGTTCTTGAAGGGATGATCAAAGAAGGTCGTCCGTATCTTGGTGTCCTTTACGCGGGGCTTATCTTGACAGTAGACGGACCTAAGGTTATCGAGTTCAACGCTCGTTTCGGAGATCCTGAAACTCAGATTATCCTGCCTCGTTTGACATCTGACTTTGCGCAAAATATCACGGATATTCTCGATGGCAAGGATCCAAACATCACGTGGACGAACAAGGGTGTGACTCTGGGTGTGGTTGTCGCATCCAAGGGCTACCCGCTAGATTATGCAAAGGGTATCGAGTTGCCAGCCAAAACCGAAGGCGACATCATCACCTACTATGCAGGAGCTAAGTTTGCGGAAAATAGCAGAGCATTGCTTTCAAATGGCGGACGTGTCTATATGCTAGTTACCACAGCAGATCCCGTCAAAGAAACCCAAGATATCATCTACAAAGAACTCGACAAACAAAACACAGAAGGCCTCTTCTACCGAACAGATATCGGAAGCAAGGCGATTAAGTAAATATATAAGAATAACGCGACGAAGTCGCCAAATACGATAATGGTCACCGTGGTGAAAAGACCAGAACAGTGCATGTTCTGGTCTAGGGAAAATTTGAGATCTTAGGCTCAAAGTTTAGGAATGAAACCGAAGGTTTGCTGCCGTCCCTCACAACCTAAGGTGATTGTTGAAAGAAAAAGGAGAAGAAATGAAACCAGTAATTTCCATCATCATGGGCTCAAAATCCGACTGGGCAACTATGCAAAAAACAGCAGAGGTTCTAGACCGCTTCGGTGTAGCTTACGAAAAGAAAGTTGTCTCTGCCCACCGTACACCAGACCTCATGTTCAGACATGCTGAAGAAGCTCGTAGCCGTGGTATCAAGATCATTATCGCAGGTGCTGGTGGTGCAGCCCATTTGCCAGGAATGTTCGCAGCCAAAACAACCCTTCCTGTCATCGGGGTACCTGTCAAATCGCGCGCTCTTAGTGGCGTGGACTCGCTCTACTCTATCGTTCAGATGCCAGGTGGTGTGCCTGTTGCGACTATGGCTATCGGGGAAGCTGGAGCGATTAACGCTGCCCTCTTTGCCCTCCGTCTCCTATCAGTAGAGGACCAGGCTATTGCGACAGCATTGGCAGATTTCGCAGAGGAGCAAGGAAAAATCGCAGAGGAGTCTACAAATGAGCTCATCTAAAACAATCGGAATTATTGGTGGCGGTCAGCTGGGGCAGATGATGGCCATTTCTGCTATCTACATGGGGCACAAGGTTATCGCGCTGGATCCTGCTGCGGATTGCCCAGCTTCTCGGGTAGCGGAAATCATCGTGGCTCCCTATAACGATGTGAACGCCCTCCGTCAGTTGGCTGAGCGTTGCGATGTCCTCACCTATGAGTTTGAAAATGTAGACGCTGACGGTTTGGACGCTGTTATCAAAGACGGTCAGCTTCCACAAGGTACAGACCTGCTCCGCATCTCTCAAAATCGCATTTTTGAAAAGGACTTCCTCTTAAATAAGGCTCAAGTCACCGTGGTACCCTACAAGGTTGTGACCTCAAGCCAAGACTTGGCAGATATTGACCTATCGAAAAACTATGTTCTCAAGACTGCGACTGGTGGCTACGATGGCCATGGTCAGAAGGTTATTCGTTCAGAAGCAGACTTGGAAGCAGGCTATGCGTTAGCGGACTCTGCAGGCTGTGTTTTGGAAGAATTTGTCAACTTTGACCTTGAGATTTCTGTCATCGTGTCAGGAAATGGCAAACACGTGACGGTTTTTCCGGTTCAGGAAAATATCCATCGCAATAATATCCTGTCTAAGACCATCGTGCCAGCCCGCATTTCAACAAGTCTAGCTGAAAAAGCCAAAGCTATGGCAGTGAAGATTGCTGAACAGCTTAACTTATCTGGAACTCTCTGCGTGGAAATGTTTGCGACAGCTGATGATATTATAGTCAATGAAATTGCTCCACGCCCACACAACTCTGGGCACTACTCGATTGAAGCCTGCGACTTCTCCCAGTTTGACACTCATATTCTGGGAGTTCTGGGAGCACCATTGCCAGCTATCAAACTACATACACCAGCAGTCATGCTTAATATTCTCGGCCAGCATGTCGAGGTTGCTGAAAAATATGTCACAGAAAATCCAAGCGCCCACCTCCACTTATATGGTAAAATAGAAGTGAAACACAACCGTAAGATGGGACATGTAACCTTGTTTAGTGATGTGCCAGATAGTGTGGATGAATTTGGGAAAGGGATTGATTGAAGAGGTGAGTTTGAAAGAGTGTTCTTAAATTTTAAAAAATTTTATAGTTTATGTAGTATTGGATTATTTTTATTAGCAGTATACTCAAATAATAAAATTTTATTATTAATATCCTTCATACTACTTCTATCTATTTCTGGATATTATTATATTAAAATAGATGATCCATTTAACAATATAAAGGATTTAATTAAAGAAGTAAGGGATAAAAATTATTTTTACATTTTAGATGAATCTATGAAAACAGATATTGAAAAAAGAAGAATTATAGATAAAAAATTATTCGAATTTTCGTCTTTTATTATCATGATAATAATGAGTGTGTTTGCATTAATTCTTATTTTTTTTTCAAATGAAGCTGTTATATTCGTTCTAGGAATAATAAGCTACATTTTATTTTTTGTAGATTTGATGATATATTTGTTGAGATATAGGTACTACTGGGTGAGCTTCCAATATTACTTAATTCCAATAGCAGTTTCAATATTAATTCTTAATTCCTTTGATGATATTCAAAAGTTTAGTGTAATTTTATTTTACTTTTTTTTAGTGCTTGTTTGTTACCTTGCTCTAACAATTGTTTTACCTCTCCCCTACCTAAGAAAAGTTTCGAAAAGCACATTTTTTGTGGGAGTTATCTTATCGGTTACTATTCCAATAATCATTAATAATTTTTTAAATCCATATATGGTAGATACAATAAAAAAGAGTATCCAAATTGTTGTAACTCCAGAAATGATAGAACAAATTGGATTACCTAAAGAAATAAATGAATACTTTAGCAATAAACAATTAGCTGAGATTATTAGTCAATATAGAGAGATTGTTATAGATGTAAAATTGGATGCTGAGAAAGAAGTGTTTACAACCATTGGAAATATGTGTATTTCATCTTATACTTTAGGGACAATAATAATAAATTATAAGATAAAGCTCGGAGACGATATTGCAAAAGATAAATATAGACAGCTAAGTAAATACACTGGGATGGATTTGTATAGGGAAATTCGTGGTTGTGTATTTTATGGTGGTGAAAATTATAAAGATAAAATAATGGAAAATGAAAACTATGAAAAATTAGTGCAAATAATTGAATCAAATAAAAATATCCCCAAGCAAAATATTCCAGATACCTTTTTTTTAAGAATGTTACTATGATTACATTTGTGAAAAGGTGAAAGCTAAGTTTGAAGAGCTGGTTACTCAATACTCTGAGAAACATTTAGCGATATATGATTTGTTGTTGGATGTCTATTTTAACACTTTATCGAACTACCCATCTGTGTTTATTTGGAAAAGAGGGGGTGAGTAAGGAAAGGAAATTGATGAAAAAAGTATACCTTGATGAATCTGGTAATACAGGCGGTATTGCTGAAAAAAATGGAAAATTTAATATTGGGCAACAAAATTATTTTGTATATGGTGGAGTTATTACAGATGAATCAGAGGAACCTCTTCTATTAAGTCAATATTCTCAGTTTAAGTTAGAACATAAATCTATTCAAGATGAGAAAAATGAAATAAAAGGAAATGATCTCTTTATAAACAAAGAGATGAATAATAGAGCATTAGAAGATTTTATTTCTAATTACTTAGATAGCAGTCATTTTTATGTTAATATATACGACAAATATTTTTATATTGCTACTGAATTAGTTATTAGCATTTTAGGTTTTGAATTTCGTGATAAAAATCTAGCATATTTTTATGAATTGATAAATTCGTTATTAAAATATGATGGCTTTTTGCAGATTGAAAATCTGTTTTTAAAAGCTACGAATATAGATAAATCGGATTTAAAGGAGCGTGAGAAAGCTTTACTAACAGCATTGAGACAATTTCGTAAATTGATTCGAAAAGATTCCCAATTTGAATTTCTTAACTCGAGAATAAAGAAATTAATTAAAGATAAGCAATCAATTTCTCAGATATCAAATTCGATTTTATATAAAGGGGCTTATACTCAAGATCGCAAAATTAGTAATTTAATAAATTTAACTGCATTAGGAGAGCTATTAGTACAACTAATCAAACAGGGTAGAATTTATGAGAATAGCTCTATTATTATAGATCCAATTTGTAGTATAGATGAAGTTATACTGAGTGAGTTAGCAGCTACGTCATTAGATGTACGTATTTCCGAGGGAAGCCATGTTGATGAATTAATTCAATATGCAGATAATGTAGTTTCAGTTGTTTATAAGTCTTTTAGTAATATTATCAAAGACTTTAAAAATAAAGGTACTTCTTGGACAATTAGCACGAATAATATTTGGAGTTTGCTAGTATTTTCATTTGTCTTATCAAAAATAGATTGTAATAATATAAAATTCACGTTATCAATTGATGATTGGGCGTTTTGTTTAGCAATCGCTAGATTACAATTTGGAGTTGCGGCCTTAGAGCAAAATTCGAATATGAATCAACTTGTATCAGTAATTACACAGTTATTAAGTAGTAATCTATCGAAAATAAATGAATCATTTTGGATAGAGTATCAAAATTCACGTAGTCTGATTATTAATAATTATAACAGTATGAATTATAATGTTTTAGAAGATTTGAATCAATTACTTAATTAAAAATAAAAAAGAAAGGAACAAGGGCACCTATATTCATTAAAACTGAATACGGGCTACGGACTTTATCAATTATATGATACAACTCATTGTCAACGCATTTGTTGAAAAAGATAATACTGGAGCAGTCGTCGAAGTCTTGTATGCTAGTAGTAATCACGAAAAGGTGAAATCTAAGTATGAAGAGTTGCTTGCTCAATACCCTGAAAACTATTTAGCAATTTATGACTTGCCACTGGATACAGACCTTAATTCATTGGAACATTACCCGTCTGTATGGATTGGGAAAGAAGAATTTGAATAATTTGGCTAATCAATGTTCTATGCTTTGTTTTCACATCGTGAAGTAGAAAAAGAAAGGAAAAATTAACAACATGATCAACCGTTACTCTCGCCCTGAGATGGCGAACATTTGGAGTGAAGAAAATAAATACCGTGCTTGGCTTGAGGTGGAAATCTTGGCTGACGAGGCATGGGCTGAGTTGGGGGAAATCCCTAAGGAAGATGTGGCTTTGATTCGCGAAAAGGCGGACTTTGACATCGACCGTATTTTGGAGATTGAGCAAGAGACTCGTCATGATGTGGTGGCTTTCACGCGTGCGGTTTCTGAAACGCTTGGTGAAGAGCGTAAGTGGGTCCATTACGGTTTGACATCAACTGATGTGGTGGATACGGCCTATGGTTACCTCTACAAGCAGGCCAACGACATCATCCGTCGTGACCTTGAAAATTTCATCAACATCATCGCTGATAAGGCTAAGGAGCACAAGTTTACCATCATGATGGGGCGTACCCACGGTGTGCACGCTGAGCCGACAACTTTTGGTCTCAAGCTTGCGACTTGGTACAGCGAAATGAAGCGCAACATCGAGCGTTTCGAGCATGCGGCTGCTGGTGTGGAAGCTGGGAAAATTTCTGGTGCAGTTGGAAATTTTGCCAACATCCCACCATTCGTAGAGCAATACGTCTGCGACAAGCTTGGTATTCGTGCTCAAGAAATCTCTACACAGGTGCTTCCTCGTGACCTTCACGCTGAGTACTTTGCAGTCCTTGCTAGCATCGCGACTTCCATCGAGCGTATGGCAACGGAGATCCGTGGTCTTCAAAAATCTGAGCAACGTGAAGTGGAAGAGTTCTTCGCCAAAGGTCAAAAAGGTTCATCTGCTATGCCTCACAAACGCAACCCAATCGGTTCTGAAAACATGACAGGTCTTGCGCGTGTTATCCGTGGTCACATGATTACGGCTTATGAAAACGTAGCTCTCTGGCATGAACGTGATATCTCTCACTCATCAGCTGAGCGTATCATCACACCAGATACAACCATTTTGATTGACTACATGCTCAACCGTTTTGGAAATATTGTTAAGAACTTGACTGTCTTCCCAGAAAATATGATTCGCAACATGAACTCGACTTTTGGTCTTATCTTCAGCCAACGTGCCATGTTGACCTTGATTGAAAAAGGCATGACTCGTGAGCAAGCCTATGACCTGGTGCAACCAAAAACAGCTTACTCTTGGGACAATCAAGTAGACTTTAAACTACTTCTTGAGGCAGATCCAGAGGTGACATCACGCCTGACTCAAGAGGAAATCGATGAGATCTTCAACCCTCTTTATTACACCAAACGAGTGGATGATATCTTTGAACGTCTTGGACTTGGTGATTAATTAAAAAATAAACAGCGAGGTTCACAATCTCGCTGTTTATTTTTTATCCAAAAGACTTAGTCTTCTTTTCTTTTAGTGAGTCCATAGGCTGCTAGTGTGGTCATGAGTCCTGCGACTACTAGTCCTGCAGAATGGTGACTTCCTGTTTCAGGAAGTTTTTTCTCTGTTGCCACAAGAGCTGGACCTTGAGGAAGAGTTTTGTTTTCCTCAGTAGGAACAGTTGTTGGAGCCGATTCGCCTGGAATCTCTAGTACTGATTTTTCTTCTGTCGCAGGAGTTGGCACACTTGGGATTTCTTGTGCTGGTTTTTCTTCTTTGACAGCGGCTTGTCCGTTTTCATCGCCTACATGTGTTACCAGAGTTCCGACTTCGACTACTTGTGTAACAGCTTCCTGCGCTACGACACTGGTAACCAATGTTCTAACTTCAGTTCCGTCTGCAGCCGTAGTTACAGAATAGAAGTGACTTATACGACCGTTTACACCTTCTGTTACGACACGAGATTGTCCTTTAGGCAATTGATCAGTTTCACGAGTGATGGTGGTGAATGGAATTACTTCCTCTTGGACATCTAGTCTAGGTTTTGCATCACTAGTTGGTGCAAGACCACTTTCATCACCCTTGTGAGTTACAGGAGCATCAACTTCGACAACTTGGTTCACAGCTTCTTTGGTTACCTGGCTATCAAGAACGGTTTCTGTTGATTTCCCATTTTCTGTAAGAACAGAGATGTAAGAAGTACGTTCACCTAGAACTCCAGCTTTGACAACTTTTTCTTGTCCAGCTGGGAGATTTGGATTGTCTTTCTTGATAACTTCAAACGGGATTTCTTCTGTCTTCACAAGAAGTTCTGGTCGGTTTTCAACGTTAGCAGCCAGTTCATTTTCATCTAGGCTTCCTAAGTGAGTGGCAGCTGGTTTTAGACCTTTAAGGGCAGTCTTTAGTTTATCTACTAGTGCGTCTAGTTCAGCTTGTTTGCTGCGGTTGAGGTTCAGGTTGAGTCCATCTTTTGCAGCCTTGAGGGTTGCTAGGCTTTCTGTGCTGTATCCGTCTAAGTTTGTAGGAATTTTAGCTAATAATTCGCGGAGAGCATTATAATTAGCTCGGAAGTAGTCTTTGTTGTGGTCTGCAAAGGCAGTCATGAGTTTAAAGATTTCTTCTTCCTTGTATTCAGCGCTTGGTTTGTCTGCCCAGATAGCAAGCATACTTCCGACTGTTGGAAGGTCTACTTCAGGATATTTGGTAGAAGCAAGTTGATTGAATGGAACTTTTCCAGAATTTTCAATTGCCTTTGAAAGAGGATAAGCTTCGTCTGGTTTGTGATTGCCTAAAACATAGTACCAATCTCCATTTGTATTCAAGAACTTATAGCCCTTGCTTGCGAGGTATTGAGGTGATGCAAGGTTGTAGCCCCACCAGCCTTTAGACCAGTAAGAAATCAAGACATCTTTGTCAAACTGAACATCGTCCTTATCCTCATAGTAGAAGCCATCGTTGAAGGCCATTGGTTGAAGCCCTCTTTCCTTAGCCATAGCAGCTAGGCTGTTAGAATAATCTGCGAACTTGTTATAGAGTCCATACCATTTGAGGTAGTACCAACCTTGGGCGTTGGTCGCATCATTGGCATATTCATCTGTACCATAGTTGAAAATCTTTGATTTATCAGCAAAGTAATCCATGTATTTACCGATAAGGGCTTTGGTAAAGTTAAGGGCTTCTTGATTTTCAAGATCCATGGTTGTTTTTGAAACTTTATCAAAGTTGGCTTGAGGATTCTTGATGCCAAGTTTTTCCATGGCAACCAGCATAGCGTCCATATGTCCTGGACTATTGATAGCGGGGATTAGACCAATACCTTTTTCCTTAGCATATTGAACAAGCTCTGTCACTTCTGCCTGTGTCAACGCAGTACCGTTTGGATCGTCGTAGTAAGCTTTAGTTCCTTCGATAATAGCTTTTTTAACGTCATCACTAGCATAAGTTTTTCCGTTGGCAGTAATAGTCATATCATCGAGTAAGAAACGAAGACCATCATTTCCTAGAAGGAGATGGGCATCAGAATAGCCGAGCTCGCTCGCCTTGTCTACGATGCGTTTGAGTTGATCTAAAGAGAAGTATTTACGACCTGCATCGATGGAAATGACTTTATTCTTATTAAGTTTTTCAAGTTCTCGTTTAGCATCTTCCTCTTTTTGAGCTTCTGGGGTGAAGATTAGCTGACTAACAGCTTCTTGAAGTTTTGCGATTGCTTGGTCAATCGTGTCTTGTTGAGCACGGCTGAGATTGCTATCAAGTGAACGGATTGCTTTTTCAGCTTCTTTGACTGCAGTAACGCTTTCTGTTGTGTAGCGCTTGAGGTCTGCTGGAATTTCTTTCAGTGCTTGTTCAGCAGACTGGTAGTCTGCTGCGAAGTATTCAGCGTTGGCATTTGCAAAATGACGCATGAGTTTGAAGAGGCGAGATGGGGAATAACGTGCAGATGGTGTATCAGCCCAAGCAGCTACCATACCACCGATGAATGGAACATCAGCTCCTTCTGTTTTTGGAACAGATGTGATTGGTGTATTTTTAATACCATTGAGCCCCTGATCGAGATTGTACCAACCTTGGCCGTCAGCATTTCGTCCAAGAACGTAGTACCAAGCATCATTGGTATTAAGGATTGGGTGACCTTTTTCAGCTAGTAGTTTAGAAGAAGCAACATCGTAGCCCCCCCAACCACCAGTCCACATGGAAACGATAATATCTTTGTCAAAACTACCAAAGCTTGTATCGCTATTGTAGTAGATACCATCGTTAAAGGCCATTGGTTTAAGACCGTGTGATTTTACAATACGAGCAATGTCATTGGCGTAAGAGATGAATTTCTCATATCCTTTTTCAGGGTAACCTTCATTTGGATAATATTTATCCGCTTGAAGCACGCTCCAACCTTTAGCATTTGTTGCATCATTAGCATATTCATCTAGTCCAATATTGAAGATTTCAGACTTATTAGAGAAGTAGTTAGCGTATTTGTCAATCAGAGTTTTAGTAAAATCGACTGCTTGTTTATTATTTAAGTCAACAGTTCGTTCAGATTTTTTACCAAAATAATCGAAGTTAGGATTTTCAATACCCAGTTCTTTCATGGCATTGAGAATGGCATCCATATGTCCAGGACTATTGACAGTTGGAATCACTCCAATACCTTTGTCTTTGGCATAATTGATCAAATCTGTCATCTGACTTTCAGTGAGATGGTTACCATTTGGATCATTGTAATAAGAGTTTGTTCCATGTTCAATAGCACGTTTGACATCATCACTTGAGTAGGTTTTATCGCCCACTTTCATAGACATATCATCCAACATGAAACGGAGTCCATCGTTACCTACTAAGAGATGGAGGTCTGTATAACCATATTCTTTGGCCTTATCGATAATTTCTTTGAGCTGCTCAGGTGAGAAATATTTACGTCCAGCGTCAATTGAAACAATTTTTCGTTTAGCTAATTTTTCATTTTGAGTTGTAGCGCGTTCCTTTCCTGCCTCTGTTGTTGGTTTATCAGCCTCTGCTTTCGTTTTATCTTTTTTATCATTTTTGTCAACTTCTGACTTATCAGTCTTAACTATGTTAGACTCTTTGGAATCAGCCTCTTCTAGCTCTTCCTTTTTAGGAGTAACTTCCTCTGACTTTTTATCAGAAATTTCTTTTTCAGCAGTAGCAGAAGTTAGCACTTTTTCTTTATCACTAGGAGTAAAGCCTTCTTCCTCTTGTGATTTTTCTTCTGTTTTTGAAAGACTAGCTACCTTATCAGTAGATGGAGTTTCTGCTTCTACAGTTTTTGGGGCTTCTGGTTGAAGCTCGGTTTTAGGTGTTTCCTCTGTCCGATTTTCGGATGCTTGAGGGGAATCGGAAACCGTATGGATGGATGGTTGGTTTTCCGTAGTCGGAGTTATTCCATCGGCTGCAACAGCTTGTGCTTGGAAAGCAAATCCAATTAGAACAGAAGCTGCTCCTACAGCATATTTACGAATGGAAAAACGCTGTTGTTTTTCATGTTTCATTGCAAAACCTCCTGATTGCATTTTAATATTGATAACGTTTACACAATTCAACAATTTTATTTTATTTGTTACGTTAACAGGAGTCAAGTAGGATTACTTTAAAACTATAATAAGTATAAAAACTAATAAAAATTAAGCATACAATTCTATTTATTAACATATCTATAGGTAGTGTAATTCGATCTTATTTCTATAAAATATTCTACAAAATATAGAAGGTCATACAAAAAGTAAGCGCTTTCTTTTTATTGTGGTATAATATGTATAGAAAAAGCCTAAGCGGTGCTCAGGCTTTCTTCTTAGTGATCACGGTCACATGAAATGAATTTGATTTTGTAATAATCCGCTCGTTTATAAGTTTCGCTGTAAGCGAGAACTTGACCAGTAGACTCTAGCTTAGTAGTCTTGGTTTGTAAAACGGTTGGGAATTGCTCATCGACTCCGAGGACCGAAGCCGCATGTTCTGGAGTTGGAAATGCTATTTCATTGATTTCTTCAAAATGTTCATCATTCATGTGAATGTGGTAATCTGATTTGAAACGGTTATAGATAGAACTATAATATTCAAGATTTGGATAATTTGCGTTGATGTATTGTTCTGGGATATATGATGTGTGGTAGATGTATGCGACACCATTTGTTTCGCGGACACGTTCAATCTTGTAGTAGAACTGATCACCACGTAATCCAAGTTTTTCCAAGTAGTTTAGTTTATTTCCGCGTTCAATAGAAAGGACGGTCACCTTATCATCTTTAGTTTCAAAAACTTCTACATCTGAAAACTCTACGAGTTTGTGTTTGCGTGCGCGTGAAACGAATGTACCCTTTCCTTGTTGGCGGACAATATAACCATCTTTGGCAAGGTCGTTTAAGGCACGGACAACTGTGATAGAACTAACATCATACATTGCAATCAATTCAGCTTCAGTGTAAAATTTATCTCCACTTGCAAATTGCCCAGAGATGATTTTGTTCTTTAATTCATCTTTTATATATTGATATTTTGGAATTGCCATAATTTCACCTCGATTTTCCTTCTCCGTTAAAGATTTTACCATAAAAACGGAAAGAATAGTAGTCTTTTGAATAAAAAAATTAGAATAATAGACTATAAGGTTAATTTACATATAAAAAAGGAGATTTTATACATTTTTATACATGCTAGCTACTTGAAGCTCTATGTTTGTAAAATCTATATCTTTATAATTTTTTTGTGTAAAAGTTGGTAAAAAATGAAAAAAATTGTGAAAACCTATTGACAAATGCAGGATATTGAGATATATTTACTATATCAACAAATGAAAGCGTGAACTTTAATTGTCAGAAGGTAATAATATGACACGATTTGAGATTAGGGACGATTTCTATTTAGATGGAAAACCGTTCAAGATTCTGTCCGGCGCCATTCATTATTTTAGGATTCCGCCAGAAGATTGGTCTCATTCGCTCTACAACTTGAAGGCTCTTGGTTTTAACACGGTAGAGACTTACGTTGCTTGGAATCTACACGAACCCCGTGAGGGTGAGTTTAACTTTGAAGGAGCTCTGGATTTGGAGAGATTTCTCCAAACAGCACAAGATTTAGGCCTCTATGCTATTGTACGTCCGTCACCGTTTATCTGTGCGGAGTGGGAATTTGGTGGTTTACCGGCTTGGCTCTTAACCAAAGATATGAGGATTCGTTCATCAGACCCAGCCTATATTGAAGCTGTCGGTCGCTACTATGACCAGCTCTTGTCACGACTGGTCCCACATTTGTTGGACAAGGGTGGCAATATCCTTATGATGCAGGTTGAAAATGAGTATGGTTCTTACGGAGAAGATAAGGCTTACCTGAGAGCGATTCGACAGTTGATGGAAGAGCGTGGCGTAACCTGTCCCCTCTTTACATCAGACGGTCCATGGAGAGCAACTCTGAAAGCTGGAACCTTAATCGAAGATGATCTCTTTGTAACAGGGAACTTTGGTTCTAAGGCACCTTACAACTTTTCACAGATGCAGGAATTCTTTGATGAGCATGGCAAGAAATGGCCGCTCATGTGTATGGAGTTCTGGGATGGTTGGTTCAATCGTTGGAAGGAACCGATTATCACACGGGATCCAAAAGAATTGGCAGATGCAGTTCGAGAGGTTTTGGAGCAAGGCTCTATCAATCTTTACATGTTCCACGGTGGTACAAACTTTGGTTTCATGAATGGTTGTTCGGCTCGAGGGACTTTGGACTTGCCACAAGTTACATCATATGATTACGATGCCCTTCTGGATGAAGAAGGAAATCCAACTGCCAAATATCTGGCAGTCAAGAAGATGATGGCGACACATTTCCCAGAGTATCCGCAGTTAGAACCACTATACAAAGAGAGTATGGAATTGGATGCTATTCCACTAGTTGAAAAAGTTTCCTTGTTTGAAACCTTGGATAGTCTGTCAAGTCCTGTAGAAAGTCTCTATCCTAAAAAGATGGAGGAGTTGGGACAAAGTTATGGCTACCTACTTTATCGAACAGAAACAAACTGGGATGCAGAAGAAGAAAGACTTCGTATCATTGATGGTCGAGATAGAGCTCAGCTTTATGTCGATGGTCAGTGGGTTGAAACCCAATATCAGACAGAGATTGGGGAAGATATTTTTTATCAAGGTGAAAAGAAAGCGCTGTCTAGATTGGATATCTTGATAGAAAATATGGGGCGTGTCAACTATGGACATAAGTTCTTAGCTGATACGCAGCGTAAAGGAATCCGAACAGGTGTCTGCAAGGATTTACACTTCTTACTAAACTGGAAACACTATCCACTACCACTGGATAATCCTGAGAAAATTGATTTTTCAAAAGGATGGACAGAAGGACAACCAGCCTTTTACGCTTATGACTTTACAGTCCAAGAACCAAAAGATACTTACCTAGACTTGTCTGAGTTTGGTAAGGGAGTTGCCTTTGTCAATGGGCAGAATCTAGGACGTTTTTGGAACGTCGGCCCGACCCTCTCGCTTTATATCCCTCATAGTTATCTTAAGGAAGGTGCCAACCGCATCATTATCTTTGAGACAGAGGGCCAATATAAAGAAGAGATTCATTTAACTCGTAAACCTACACTAAAACACATAAAGGGGGAAAACTTATGACAATTGTAGGATGCCGTATCGATGGACGTCTGATCCACGGACAAGTAGCCAATCTATGGGCTGGAAAACTAAATGTTTCACGTATTATGGTTGTAGATGACGAAGTTGTCAACAACGACGTTGAAAAGAGTGGTTTGAAACTTGCGACACCACCAGGTGTGAAATTGAGTATTTTGCCAATTGAGAAAGCGGCAGCCAATATTCTTGCTGGTAAATATGATAGCCAACGTCTCTTTATCGTGGCTCGTAAACCAGACCGCTTCCTTGGTTTGGTAGAAGCAGGTGTACCACTTGAAACCCTTAATGTTGGGAATATGTCTCAAACACCAGAAACTCGCGCCATCACACGTTCTATCAATGTAGTAGACAAGGATGTGGAAGATTTCCACAAACTGGCAGAAAAAGGTGTTAAACTTACTGCTCAAATGGTTCCAAATGATCCAGTTTCAGACTTTTTGAGCTTATTAAAATAGGAAAAAATTTTTAGGAGGTCATTGTTATGATACAATGGTGGCAAATTTTACTTCTCACTTTGTACTCAGCTTATCAAATCTGTGATGAGTTGACGATCGTTTCATCTGCAGGTTCCCCTGTATTTGCTGGTTTCATTACTGGTTTAATTATGGGAGATGTGACTACTGGTCTACTTATCGGTGGTAACTTGCAACTGTTCGTTCTTGGGGTTGGTACCTTCGGTGGTGCTTCTCGTATTGACGCAACTTCTGGTGCGGTTCTTGCGACAGCCTTCTCTGTTTCACAAGGAATTGATACAGCACTTGCGATTACAACAATCGCTGTGCCAGTAGCAGCTCTCTTGACTTACTTCGACGTTCTTGGACGTATGACTACTACCTTCTTCGCTCACCGTGTGGATGCTGCAATCGAACGCTTTGACTATAAAGGTATTGAACGCAACTACCTACTTGGTGCGATTCCTTGGGCTCTATCTCGTGCCCTTCCAGTCTTCTTTGCCCTTGCCTTTGGTGGTGCCTTTGTACAATCAGTCGTAGACTTTGTTGAAGCATACAAATGGGTTGCAGATGGTTTGACACTCGCAGGACGTATGCTTCCAGGTCTTGGATTTGCAATCTTGCTTCGTTACCTTCCAGTTAAACGTAACCTTCACTACCTTGCAATGGGATTTGGTTTGACAGCTATGTTGACTGTTCTTTACTCATATGTAACAGGTCTTGGTGGCGCTGTTGCTGGTATCGTAGGTACTCTACCGAAAGATGTTGCTGAAAAAATTGGTTTCGTGAACAACTTCAAAGGTTTGTCTATGATCGGTATCTCTATCGTAGGTATCTTCCTTGCAGTGCTTCACTTCAAAAATAGCCAAAAAGTAGCTGTAGCAGCACCTTCTACACCATCAGAAAGTGGGGAAATCGAAGATGACGAATTCTAATTACAAACTTACAAAAGAAGATTTTAATCAAATCAACAAACGTAGCTTGTTTACTTTCCAATTAGGTTGGAACTACGAACGTATGCAAGCTTCTGGTTACCTTTACATGATTTTGCCTCAATTGCGTAAAATGTATGGGGATGGAACTCCTGAATTGAAAGAAATGATGAAAGTTCATACTCAATTCTTCAATACTTCACCATTCTTCCATACCATTATCGCTGGTTTTGACCTTGCCATGGAAGAAAAAGATGGTGTGGGTTCAAAAGATGCCGTTAACGGTATCAAGACAGGTTTGATGGGACCATTCGCTCCTCTTGGAGATACAATCTTTGGTTCCCTTGTACCTGCTATCATGGGGTCAATCGCAGCAACTATGGCTATTGCTGGCCAACCATGGGGTATCTTCCTTTGGATCGCAGTTGCAGTAGCGTATGACATCTTCCGCTGGAAACAGTTGGAATTTGCCTACAAAGAAGGGGTTAACCTTATCAACAACATGCAAAGTACTTTGACAGCTTTGATTGACGCTGCATCTGTACTTGGTGTCTTCATGATGGGTGCTCTTGTAGCAACAATGATCAACTTTGAAATTTCTTACAAATGGGCAATCGGTGAGAAAATGATTGACTTCCAAGACATCTTGAACTCAATCTTCCCACGCTTGCTTCCAGCAATCTTTACTGCCTTTATCTTCTGGTTGCTTGGTAAGAAAGGTATGAACTCTACTAAAGCTATCGGTATTATTATCGCACTTGCCTTGGCTCTATCTGCCTTTGGTAAATTTGTACTTGGAATGGGCGCATAATTTATGGCTAAATCATTAATTTTGGTGAGTCATGGTCGTTTCTGTGAAGAGCTTAAAGGTAGCACAGAAATGATCATGGGTCCACAAGACAATATTCATGCAGTGGCTCTTCTTCCAGAAGATGGCCCAGAAGAATTTACTGCAAAATTTGAAGCTGCTATTGAAGGATTGGATGATTTCCTAGTCTTTGCGGATCTTCTCGGTGGAACACCATGTAACGTGGTAAGTCGTTTGATTATGGAAGGTCGTGATATTGACCTTTACGCAGGGATGAATCTTCCAATGGTGATTGAATTTATCAATGCGAGTCTTACAGGCGCAGATGCGGACTATAAGAGCCGTGCTGCAGAAAGCATCGTGAAAGTCAATGACCTGTTAGCGGGCTTCGATGATGACGAAGATGAATAAGATGTGACAACGTGAAAATCACAGGGAAAATAGGTGATAGGAGGATGGAGCGATGCTCCGACGATAATCGGTCTTTTTCCCAAAGATTTTAGTTGGAACTCGATTCAATAAGATGTGACAACGTGAAAATCGTTAGAACATTTTATATAGAATATACATGGGAATGGGGCTTACTCCCATTCCCATCTTTAATAGAAAAAGAGGAACTCAATGCTACATTATACAAAAGAAGACTTACTCGAGTTGGGTGCAGAAATCACTACACGTGAAATCTACCAACAGCCTGATGTATGGAAAGAAGCTTTTGAATCTTATCAAGCAAAGCGTGAAGAAATTGCAGCCTTCCTACAAGGAATTGCTGATAAACATGACTATATCAAGGTTATCTTGACAGGTGCTGGGACTTCTGCTTATGTGGGAGATACCTTGGCACCTTACTTTAAGGAAGTTTATGACGAACGCAAATGGAATTTCAATGCTATTGCGACAACAGATATCGTTGCCAATCCAGAAACTTACTTGAAAAAAGATGTGGCGACTGTCCTTGTATCTTTTGCTCGTAGTGGGAACTCGCCTGAAAGTGTGGCGACTGTTGATTTGGCAAAAGCCTTGGTGGATGAGCTTTATCAAGTGACGATTACTTGTGCGGCAGATGGTAAATTGGCTCTTCAAGCTCATGGAGATGACCGTAATCTCTTGCTTTTGCAACCAGCTGCTTCTAATGATGCTGGCTTTGCCATGACTTCTAGCTTTACGTCTATGATGTTAACAGCTCTCTTGGTCTTTGATCCTACAGAATTTGCTGTGAAAGCTGAACGTTTTGAAGTTATATCTAGTCTTGCCCGTAAAATTCTAGACAAGGCAGAAGATGTTAAAGAGCTTGTCGACCTAGATTTTAACCGCGTCATTTATCTAGGCGCTGGTCCTTTCTTCGGTCTTGCTCATGAAGCTCAGCTCAAGATTTTGGAATTGACAGCTGGTCAAGTTGCGACCATGTATGAAAGTCCAGTCGGCTTCCGTCACGGTCCAAAATCTCTTATCAACGAAGATACAGTTGTTTTGGTCTTTGGTACAACAACAGACTACACTCGCAAGTACGACTTGGACTTGGTTCGTGAAGTTGCGGGTGACCAGATTGCTCGTTGTGTTGTGCTTTTGAGTGATCAAGCCTTTGGTCTTGAAAATGTCAAAGAAGTTGCCCTTGGTTGTGGCGGTGTCTTGAATGATATTTACCGTGTCTTCCCTTACATCGTTTATGCTCAACTCTTTGCCCTATTGACTTCACTCAAGGTAGAAAATAAACCAGATACACCGTCTCCTACAGGTACAGTAAACCGTGTGGTACAAGGTGTTATCATCCACGAATATCAAAAGTAAGACAGTGTTTATGAATTCTTGAAAGAGGATTTGTAAATCATCAGATAAACCATAGATTGTCAGTAGGCTTTCTATGGTTTGTTTGCTTGAGAGAAATAGTAAAAGGAGAACAGAATGAAAGCATATACAGAGCGTGTATTTGGAAATGTTGAGGGCAAGGATGTCTTGGCCTATCGCTTTGAGACAGACGGTGGCTACCAGCTTGAGGTTATGACTTATGGTGCGACCATCTTGCGCTATGTCACGCCTGACAAAGATGGAAATTTTGCCAATGTAATCTTGGGATTTGATGACTTTGATAGCTATGTAGGCAATAGTCCTAAGCATGGAGCTAGCGTAGGTCCTGTGGCAGGCCGTATTGCAGGTGCGACATTTGAGCTCAATGGTAAGACCTATGACCTTGAGGTTAATAATGCTAGCAACTGTAATCACAGTGGTTCAACTGGTTGGGATTCTAGCTTGTTTGAACTAGTTGAAGTGAGCGACCATGGCTTGACCCTCTACACAGAGCGTACAGATGGCACAGGAGGATTTCCTGGTAATCTCAAGATTTGGATCAGTTACCACTTGGAAGAAACTGGTTCCTATGAAATTAGCTACAAGGTGACGACAGATCAGGATACGCTGGTCAATCCAACCAACCACAGCTATTTCAACTTGTCTGGTGATTTCACGCAGACAATTGACCGTCATGTCTTCCAACTAAACACAGAGGGTATTTACCCAATCGCTCCCGACGGTGTTCCTGCCAAAACTCCAGATGCCAATCGTGATGTGGTTAAACACATCTACAATGGTGCTTTGTTGAAGGATATCTTTGCAGAAGAAGATGAGCAAATCCAGCTTGTATCTGGTTTGGATCATCCATTTGCTCTTCCTACAGGTCATGACAATGCTGGTTTCCTTTATGACCAAAACTCAGGCCGCTTTCTACTTTTCAAGACAGAGGCTCCTTGCTTTGTGGTCTACACAGCAAACTTTGTGGATGAAAGTGTCATCATAGGAGGTCAGCCAATGGTACAGCACAATGGAATTGCCCTTGAAGCGCAAGCTTTACCAGATGCCATCCACAGTGTTCTCAAAGACCAAGTCATTCTCAAAGCCGGTCAAACCTTCACTAGTAAGACACGTTATGAGCTTGTTGTGAAATAAAGGATAAAGTTTATACTTTTCGGGGGGAATATCATTTGCCTCATGACATTAGTAGAAACGGACAAAGAATAGGGAAATATGATATAATTTAATATTGAAAATACCTGTCCTATCTAAAGGATAAAAGGAGAAAAAGATGAAGAAAATTGTATTTGCTAGTGCCTTGGCCTTGACCTTGGCTGGAGCAGTTTTGACAACTGATGTTTTTGCGAATAACAGATTGGTGGCAACACAATCTATTAATGGTAAAAATGAAAATGTATTGACCTCAGAGGTGCTAAAACCTTCTAGTGGCAACGTTTTGATCGGAATCAAGGGAGAATTTTTGACTCCAAACAAACAATCTATTTTGGATGCAATCAATAAGATTCGTAAGGAAGCAGCTGATGAAGGTTTGGTAGATAAGTATGTCCCTATTAAATGGTCTACTGATCTTGAGAAAACTGCTTTTGTACGAGCTACTGAGGTGTCAGTAGCTTTAAAACCTGAGCGTCTTTCTACGAAAGAAATCTGGACTGCTTTTCCATCTAGTAATAGTATAAGAGGAGAAGCTTTAGATGTGAACTATGAAGGTTTTCTAAAAGCAATTGAAAACTGGCATGCTGAGAAGGCGAATTATGTAGCGAAAAAGAAGGCTGGAACCTCTAAAGAATTTACAGGTTATTATGAGGTTTTGATCAATTCTAAATTTACCTATGTGGGTCTCGCAGCCTTTAAAAACGCAGCCAGCTCTCAGCAAGTAGCAACGATTTCTCTAGCTTTAGGTGATGATGCATCTTCAGAAGAATTGGCTGGTGGCTATGGTTCTGCTATTCAATATACAGAAGTGACCGCATCAAATCTTTCAACAGTTAAAAGTAAAGCTACAGTTGTAGAAAAATCGTTGAAAGATTTTAGAACATCTACATCTAGTCAGTCTGGCTGGGTGCAATCTAATGGTAAATGGTATTTTTATGAGTCTGGTGATGTGAAGACAGGCTGGGTGAAAACAGGTGGTAAATGGTACTACTTGAATGATTTAGGTGTCATGCAGACTGGATTTGTAGAAGTTGATGGAACATGGTATTTCCTTGATAATTCAGGTGCGATGTTTACAGGCTGGGGAACAGATGGTAGCAGATGGTAGCAGATGGTTCTACTTTGATGGCTCAGGAGCTATGAAGACAGGCTGGTATAAGGAAAATGGTACTTGGTATTATCTTGATCAATCAGGTATCATGAAGACAGGTTGGTTTAAAGTTGGTCAATATTGGTACTATGCATATGGTTCAGGAGCTTTGGCTGTGAACACAACAACACCAGATGGTTACTATGTAAATGGTAATGGTGAATGGGTAAACTAGGCTGAAAATAGCAAGTCATAGGTAAAGTATTCATCTTACTTATCCCAAAAAGAATAAACTATCAGAAAGAGGTTGATGGCGAACATTGACCTCTTTTGGTTTATAAAGACTGGACTCTTTGTTGCTTCAATCTCAGAATTTTCTATTATGAACTAATATTTTATAGTATATTAAAAGCATAATCGGTAATCTAATTAAAAAATACTGTAATTAGTTTGAAACTCCTCACTTATTTGTTTAGATTTTGTTTCCGTTTTCCATTGTTGCAGTTCACTGTATTCTTCTATAAAATTGCAGTATATTTTTAAGTATATTTCAATAGAAATTTCTATCGATTTATTGTATAATGATAAGTAATTATTGAAAAGTACTCAGAAAATTCCATACTATATTATTTTTTATGTTTATACTTTTATGCTACAAAATATAGATTGATATAAAGAGTATAGAAAAAGCGAGGTTAATATGAGCCGAAAAAGCATTGGTGAGAAACGCCAGAGTTTCTCGATGAGAAAGTTGTCAGTGGGATTGGTATCAGTTACTGTATCTAGTTTCTTTTTGATGAGTCAAGGGATTCAATCGGTATCAGCCGATAATATGGAAAGTCCAATTCATTATAAGTATATGACCGAGGGTGAATTGACAGACGAGGAAAAATCCTTGCTGGTAGAGGCCCTTCCACAACTGGCTGAAGAATCAGATGATACTTATTACTTGGTTTATAGATCTCAACAGTTTTTACCGAATACAGGTTTTAACCCAACTGTTGGTACTTTCCTTTTTACTGCAGGATTGAGCTTGTTAGTTTTATTGGTTTCTAAAAGGGAAAATGGAAAGAAACGACTTGTTCATTTTCTGCTTTTGACTAGCATGGGAGTTCAATTGTTGCCGGCCAGTGCTTTTGGGTTGACCAGCCAAATTTTATCTGCCTATAATAGTCAGCTTTCTATCGGAGTCGGGGAACATTTGCCAGAGCCTCTGAAAATCGAAGGTTATCAATATATTGGTTATATCAAAACTAAGAAACAGGATAATACAGAGATTTCAAGGACAGTTGATGGGAAATACTCTGCTCAAAGAGATAGTCAACCAAACTCTACAAAAACATCAGATGTAGTTCATTCAGCTGATTTAGAATGGAACTAAGGACAGGGGAAGGTTAGTTTACAAGGTGAAGCATCAGGGGATGATGGACTTTCAGAAAAATCTTATCTTACTATAGTAGCAGACAATCTATCTTCTAATGATTCACTCGCAAGTCAAGTTGAGCAGAATTCGGATCACAAAGGAGAATCTGTAGTTCGACCAACATTGCCAGAACAAGGAAATCCTGTGTCTGCTACAACGGTGCAGAGTGCGGAAGAGGAAGTATTGGCGACGACAAATGATCGACCAGAGTATAAACTTCCATTGGAAACCAAAGGCACGCAAGAGCCTGGTCATGAGGGTGAAGCCTCAGTTCGCGAAGACTTACCAGTCTACACTAAGCCACTAGAAACCAAAGGCACGCAAGAACCGGATCATGAAGGCGAAGCTGTAGTCCGAGAAGAA
>NZ_JUPG01000035.1 GCF_001074825.1 Streptococcus pseudopneumoniae | reverse complement strand
TTTCTTAGCTTCTGGTTTAGCTTTGGCTTCTGGATTGATTGCTTCAACTGCTCCAGTACCAGCGTCTTTAGCTGTATCTACTGCTGCATCTGTTGTTGCTGCATCAATTGCTGCTTTAGCCTTATCTGCTTCTGCTTTAGCTAGATCTTTCGCTGCTTTCTTCTCGTCATCTGTCAAGTCTGTACGAGCGTCAATTGCTGCTTCCTTAGCTTTA
>NZ_JUPG01000034.1 GCF_001074825.1 Streptococcus pseudopneumoniae | reverse complement strand
CGCTGACGTACTTGCTGACGTGCTTGCGCTCGTTGAAGCCGATGTGCTTGCTGACGTACTTGCGCTCGTTGAGGCTGACGTGCTTGCGCTCGTTGACGCTGATGTACTTGCTGACGTACTTGCGCTTGTTGACGCTGACGTACTTGCTGATGTGCTTGCACTTATTGAAGCAGATGTGCTTGCTGACGTGCTTGCGCTCGTTGAGGCTGACGTACTTGCTGACGTGCTTGCGCTTGTTGACGCTGACGTACTTGCTGACGTGCTTGCACTTATTGAAGCAGATGTGCTTGCTGACGTGCTTGCGCTCGTTGAGGCTGATGTACTTGCTGACGTACTTGCGCTCGTTGAC
>NZ_JUPG01000033.1 GCF_001074825.1 Streptococcus pseudopneumoniae | reverse complement strand
GTTAAAGATCCAGATGATGACAATGATGGAATTCCAGATGAGGAAGAAATCAAAAATGGAACAGATCCTAAGACACCAACAACTCAAACTCCTACAATCGACATTACTCAACAACCAAATGGAGATGCGATTGTAACGCCTAAGAAACCAGATGGAAAACCATACCCACCAGGAACTAAGGTAGAAATTCCAGGAGAAAATGGTCCAATCACTGTTGAAATCGGTCAAGATGGTAAAGGTAAAGTACCAAATGACAACCTTCCTAAGAAAGCTGTCCCAGGTACAGGAACAGTAACAGAACCTA
>NZ_JUPG01000032.1 GCF_001074825.1 Streptococcus pseudopneumoniae | reverse complement strand
GCCAGAAGCTATGGCAAGCGCCAAAGGTGAGCCCGCAGTTCAACCCGCCTTACCCGAAGCAGTTGTAAGTGATAAAGGTGAACCAGAAGTTCACCCAGAGTTGCCAGAAGCAGTTGTGACTGACAAAGGTGAGCCGGAAGTCCAACCCGCCTTACCCGAAGCTGTTGTAACTGACAAAGGTGAACCTGCAGTTCAACCAAC
>NZ_JUPG01000031.1 GCF_001074825.1 Streptococcus pseudopneumoniae | reverse complement strand
TCAAAACACTGTTTTGAGGTTGTAGATAAGACTGACGAAGTCAGTCACATATATACGGCAAGGTGAAGCTGACGTAGTTTGAAGAGATTTTCGAAGAGTAGAGTTTGAATTTCCCAATCAATTTGTTCACATTTTATTTCAATCTACTATATAAAAATCCTGAGAATTTCTAGTTCTCAGGATTTTCGTTTACTGTTGTGGTTGTTGTTGAACTTGGGGGGGCTGTGGTTGCTGTTGGATTTGTTGGCCAGGTTGTCCCTGATTTGGATTTGTTGGAGCAGTATTATTTGATTGTTGACCAGGAGTAGGTGTTACTTGGGTAGTTGAACTTTCAGTTGTTGTAGAGGGATTCTCTACCTCTGATTGTGTTTGTTGTGTATCAGGAGTACTCCATGTATTTCTTGCTCCGTTTAGGAATACGAACTGCCCGTTTCTATATAGTCCCTCAGGCATTGTCCAATCTCCAGGATGGTTATTTTGCGCAAGGTAGCTCATCATACTACGATAGACTCTAGCAGCAACTGTGAGGCCATCACCTACAATAGGAGTGAGACGGTTGGTATAACCTGTCCAAACGGCCATTGAATACTTACGAGTATAACCTACAAACATTTCATCAGGTGCTACAAGTTGATTCATCTTGATATGATTTTCGATTTCTTCATCTGTATAGTTGGAAGTCCCTGTTTTCCCTGCTTGAGGGATTCCAGGAAGGTAGGCATTGTAACCTGTTCTAGATGTTAAGACTGTTTTCATCATTTCTGTCATCATATAGGCAGTAGACTCTTTCATAGCTCTTGTGCCAGCGTCAGAGAATTCTTTTTCGCTACCATCACTAAAGACGATTTTATTGATGTACATTGGTTTGTGGTAGATACCGCCATTAGCGAATGCAGCGTAAGCCGCAGCCATTTTCTCACTGCTTGCACCGTACTGTTTACCAGATTCAGTTGTATTACTTGAAATAGCATTTGAATAGTGCATTACAGGATAGTCGATTCCTAAACCATTTAGGAAGTTTTTAGCTCTATCTAAACCAACCTTGTTTAGTGTTTCAACAGCAGGTACGTTACGAGATTGTTGAAGGGCATATTGCAGAGTAATGTTACCAAAATATTCTCGATCCCAGTTGTAGACAGGGGTACTTGTTCCAGGGTAGTTATAAGGAATATCGTGGACAGTAGTTGCAGTTGAATCATATACACCGTATTCTAAGGCTGGGGCATAATCAGTGATTGGCTTCATGGTTGATCCCCAGTCACGGTTGGTTTCCACAGCTTGGTTAGTACCGAATGAAACATTGCTTGCTTGGTGACGAGCTCCAAGTTGGGCGATGACTTTACCATTGGAAGTATCTACGATAGTTGAGGCTACTTGAAGGTCATCATCTGGATAAGAGACATATTCATCTGTATTGTAGATATCCCAAAGTCGTTGTTGAATGTCCTTGTCTACATTGGTGTAGACTTCCATTCCAGTAGTAAGAAGATTATATCCAGTTTCGTGCTCTACTTGTTCAATAACCTCTTTTAGATAGTTATCCATATACGCTGGATAAGTAGCAGTTGACTTAAGACTTTGTAAACCATCAGTGATAGGTGTGTTGATAGCTTTTTCATATTGTTCAGCACTAATGTAATCTTGTCCTCTCATTTCTGAAAGAACCAAATTACGACGGTCCAACGCTGCATCTGGATGAGAGTAAGGATCGTAT
This sequence comes from Streptococcus pseudopneumoniae, assembly GCF_001074825.1. Lineage (GTDB taxonomy): Bacteria > Bacillota > Bacilli > Lactobacillales > Streptococcaceae > Streptococcus > Streptococcus pseudopneumoniae_C. The sequence continues at coordinate 10,903 of NZ_JUPG01000031.1, read as the reverse complement.
TGGTTGGGTGCCTGTGGCATACCTGCTAGCAAAGCTAATTGAGGTAGAGAGAGGTCTTTTAAGTCTTTTCCGTAGTAATTTTGGGCTGCTGTCTGCATACCATAGTTACCATTTGACATATAGACCTTATTGATGTAGTAGGTAAGGATTTCTTGTTTGGTAGCTTTTTGTTCCAATTGGACAGCTAACCATGCCTCTTGTGCTTTTCGGGAGATATTTTGATCCGAAGTTGATGTTGAGAAATAGGTCAACTTAATCAACTGCTGGGTTAGGGTTGATCCTCCCTGTAAAGAGTTACTTTGTAAGTTACGTAAGAAGGCCCCCATGATCCGAATCGTATCTACCCCTCTGTGGTCAAAGAAGCGATGGTCCTCGATAGACACGATGGCTTTGACTAAATCAGTAGGAATTTCGTTGGCCTGAGCGTTTACTCGGCGTTCAGAGCCCAGATCGGCAATGAGTTCGTTATTATTGTCGTAAATCTTGCTCGAAGTTGTTGCAACTAATTTACTATCTGATAGTGCTGGAGCTTTACTTACAAAATAGAGGAAAACACCCCCACCCAATAGAAATAATGCGATAAAGAGAGTTAGGAAAAAGATTCCAGTATACTTTAATATTCGCATAAGAATGTATTTATTCATCTTGTTTACCACCTAGTAAATGTTCTTTGATGACATCGAGATAGGGAATTTGTGGAAATGCCCCTAGTTTTATCTGGTAACCGTATTCTCGTATGTATCCAAGTGGCATTGATTTTTGCCCCTTATCTTGATGATAGAAGCGAATCAAATCATGTGCCGGTAATAAGTAGGTTTCTTGCTGAGAAGAAAAGTGAAGAAGGACAAAGCAGATTCCTTGTTGGGCAAGGACTTGTTCCATATGCTGAATCTGATGTGGATGAAAATTTTTCATCGGAATCGCTTGTTTCTGCCTGGTTTCCTTGGCTTCAAAGTCGATGTAGTATCCATCATAAACACCTGAATAGTCTGTTGTTGAAGCTTGTCTAAAATAAGCTTCAACAATCTTAGCACGACTTCGTTGTGGATAGTCCACTCGTACGATTTGAATAGGAGTAGGTTTCTTGTGTATAACAGCCAATCCCTGAGACAAATAGTAGTCGTTGGTAGCATTGATCATCTTTTCAAAAGACATTCCTCTGTTTGCGAAATTTTTGGATTGAGAAAGAGAGGCTTGTCTTTTTTGGGATGAAATTTTATGAGGATAGTTGACCATAATTCTCCTTATTGGTACAATAACATCACTCTATTATACCATAATTTTACACAGAAAGGGTTAAAAATGACTACAGCTTTGGTTTTGGGCTATTCTGCTTTTGATTTGGGTTTATTTTCTGACAAGGATCCTCGTCTGAAATTGATTAAAAAAGCGATACGTAAAGATTTAGAGGCTATGGCAGCAGATGGGTTGTCTTGGCTTGTGTTTACAGGGACTTTAGGATTTGAATATTGGGTTCTAGAGGTTGCGCAGGAGATGAAAACAGAATATGGCTTTCAGTTGGCCACCATTTTTGCTTTTGAAACCCATGGGGAAAATTGGAATGAAGCCAATCAGCTGAAACTGAGCCGTTTTAAGCAGGTAGACTTTGTCAAATATGCTTATCCTCGCTATGAACACGCGGGGCAGCTAAGAGATTACCAGCAGTTCTTACTGGAAAATACGAATAGTTCTTATCTTTTTTATGATGAAGAAAATGCAACGAAACTAGCTTATTTTTACCAAAAGATGAAAAATCAAGAGGACTATTTTGTAAAGAGATTAACATTTGATCAGCTAAATGAACTTGCTGAAAATTTTTCCGAAAATTGAAGCTTTGACCTTGATTTTTGTTTGTCTTTTTTTATATAATAATACTAGCAACTGAGAATGGAGAGAGACATGGCAGGTATTATTTTTTCGGCGAAAGATATTTTTGAACAAGAGTTTGGACGTGAGGTCCGTGGCTATAGTAAGGTAGAAGTTGATGAGTTTTTAGACGATGTCATCAAGGACTATGAAACCTATGCTGCCTTGGTCAAGTCACTTCGTCAGGAAATTGCTGATTTGAAGGAAGAATTAGCTCATAAACCAAAACCTTCACCAGTTCAAACAGAACCTCTTGAAGCTACAACAACAAGTTCTATGACGAACTTTGATATTTTAAAACGTTTGAATCGTCTTGAAAAAGAAGTGTTTGGTAAACAAATTTTAGATAACTCAGGATTTTAAGAGCTTATTTAAAAAGTGCAATTTTTGGATAATCGCGTGAAGAGAATTTCTTTTCATGAGGAAAGTCCATGCTAGCACAGGCTGTGATGCCTGTAGTGTTTGTGCTAGGCGAAACCATAAGCCTAGGGACGAGAAATCGTTACGGCAGTTGAAATGGCTAAGTCCTTGGATAGGTCAGAGTAGGCTTGAAAGTGCCACAGTGACGGAGTCTTTCTGGAAACAGAGAGAGTGGAACGCGGTAAACCCCTCAAGCTAGCAACCCAAATTTTGGTCGGGGCATGGAGTGCACGGAAACGAACGTAGTACTCTGACTGCTATCAGCTAGAGCTGTTAGTGGTAGACAGATGATTATCGAAAGAAGTGGTCCTAGTCACTTCTGGAACAAAACATGGCTTATAGAAAATTGCATATAGGTTGGGGCTGAGAAATTTTCTCAACCTCATTTTTTAAAGTGGACATATAGAAAGGTCTTGTAAGACTGTAAAATGAAAAAAGAATTTAATTTAATTGCAACTGTGGCAGCTGGTTTGGAAGCTGTCGTGGGAAGAGAAGTGCGAGAGTTGGGCTACGATTGTCAAGTTGAAAATGGACGTGTGCGTTTTCAAGGAGACGTGAGAGCTATTATCGAAACCAACCTCTGGCTTCGGGCAGCAGATCGTATCAAAATTATCGTAGGAACCTTTCCAGCTAAGACTTTTGAGGAACTGTTTCAGGGAGTTTTCGCTTTAGATTGGGAAAATTATTTACCACTCGGAGCTCGGTTCCCGATTTCAAAAGCCAAATGTGTTAAGTCCAAACTTCACAATGAACCAAGTGTACAGGCAATTTCTAAGAAAGCTGTTGTCAAGAAATTGCAGAAACACTATGCTCGTCCAGAAGGTGTTCCTCTGATGGAGAATGGCCCAGAGTTTAAGATTGAGGTTTCTATTCTAAAGGATGTGGCAACTGTCATGATTGATACGACAGGATATAGCCTCTTTAAACGAGGTTATCGTACCGAAAAGGGTGGCGCTCCTATCAAGGAAAATATGGCGGCAGCCATTTTGCAACTTTCTAACTGGTATCCAGACAAGCCTTTGATTGATCCGACCTGTGGTTCGGGGACTTTCTGTATCGAGGCTGTCATGATTGCTCGAAAGATGGCACCAGGACTTCGTCGCTCTTTTGCATTTGAGGAATGGAACTGGGTCAGTGATCGTTTGATCCAAGAAGTGCGCACAGAAGCGGCCCAAAAAGTGGATCGTGAACTGGAACTGGATATCATGGGTTGTGATATTGATGCTCGCATGGTGGAGATTGCTAAGGCTAATGCTCAGGCAGCTGGTGTTGCAGGAGACATTACTTTTAAGCAGATGCGCGTGCAGGATTTGCGTTCTGATAAAATCAACGGTGTGATTATCTCCAATCCGCCTTATGGTGAACGTTTATCAGATGATGCAGGGGTGACCAAGCTTTATGCTGAAATGGGTCAAGTATTTGCACCGCTGAAAACTTGGAGCAAGTTTATCCTAACTAGTGATGAAGCCTTTGAAAGCAAGTATGGTAGCCAAGCGGACAAGAAGCGTAAACTGTATAACGGAACCCTGAAAGTGGATCTGTATCAATATTTTGGGCAGCGTGTCAAACGCCAAGAAGTAAAGTAGGAAGGTGAACTCATGACTAAGAAAAGACGGGATCGTCATAAAAATGAAGGACAAGAACCGCGATTTGATTTTGATGAAGCAAAAGAGTTAACAGTTGGTCAAGCTATTCGTAAAAATGAAGAAGTAGAAGCAGGGGTCTTGCCTGAGGACTCCATTTTAGATAAGTATGTCAAGCAACACAAAGATGAAATTGAGGCGGATAAGTTTGCGACTCGCCAATACAAAAAGGAGGAATTAGTCGAAACGCAGAGTTTGGATGATCTTATCCAAGAGATTCGGGAAGAGACAGCTGTTGAGCCTACGATAGTAGAGAATGATTTCATCCAGTTTGATGACTTAGAATCTACACAAGTGACAGAAACTCCTTTTGATGAGGAATTTGACACTGAGGAGGCAGTCGAAACAGAGTATCCAATGTTGGATAGTGAAGATGGGCAAAGTGTTAAGAAACAGATTCTTTATGGCTTGTTAGCTGCCCTAGGAATTATTATTATTGGGACTGGTTATTATGTTTATAGTCAAGTGGCTCGTTCGACCAAGGAAATTCAGACTTCTCAATCAACCACAAACTCGCAGGCAGAAGCGGAAGAATTTAATAATTTATATGATGCCTTCTACACAGATAGCAATAAAACAGCTTTGAAGAATAGCCAGTTTGATAAACTGACTCAACTGAAGACTTTACTTGATAAGCTAGAAGGTAGTCGCGAATATACGCTTGCTAAATCGAAATATGACAGCTTAGAAACGCAAATCAAGGCCATTCAAGATGTCAATGCTCAATTTGAGAAACCAGCTATTGTGGATGGTGTCTTGGATACCAATGCCAAAGCTAAATCTGATGCTAAATTTACAGATATTAAAACAGGGAATACTGAGATTGACAAAGTGCTAGATAAGGCGATTAGCCTTGGGAAGAGCCAGCAAACAAGTGCTTCTAGCTCAAGTTCAAGTCAAACTAGCAGTTCAAGCTCTAGTCAAGCAAGTTCAAATTCTTCTAGAGAGAGTAGTACAAGTAACACCAGTCCATCTTCAAGCGCCTCATCAAACAATTCAGTTTCTGCGCGTGATGATAGTCATGGTGGTCTATCAAGTTCTGGAGTTAACCTACAAAGAGCTTCAAGCCGTGTGCCGTTCAATCAATCGGCTGTGGATGATAGTAATAACTCTGCCTGGGATTTTGCTGATGGTGTTTTGGAACAAATTCTCGCGACTTCACGTTCACGTGGCTACATAACTGGCAACCAATATATCCTCGAACGTGTCAATATCGTTAATGGCAATGGTTATTACAATCTCTATAAGCCAGACGGAACCTATCTATTTACCCTTAACTGTAAGACAGGCTACTTTGTTGGAAATGGTTCTGGACATGCGGATGACTTGGACTACTAAGCAGTCGTTACAAAATTCTTTCTTTTCAAAAGTAAAAATGATAAAATAAAACAAATTAAACAAGAGGAGTGTCATATGACAAAAGCTAACTTTGGTGTCGTAGGTATGGCCGTAATGGGTCGTAACCTTGCCCTTAATATTGAATCTCGTGGTTACACAGTTGCTATCTACAACCGTAGTAAAGAAAAAACGGAAGATGTCATTGCTTGCCATCCTGAAAAGAACTTTGTACCAAGCTATGACGTTGAAAGTTTTGTAAACTCAATCGAAAAACCTCGTCGTATCATGCTCATGGTTCAAGCTGGACCTGGTACAGATGCTACTATCCAAGCCCTTCTTCCACACCTTGATAAAGGTGATATCTTGATTGACGGCGGAAACACTTTCTACAAAGATACAATCCGTCGTAATGAAGAATTGGCAAACTCAGGTATCAACTTTATCGGTACTGGGGTTTCTGGTGGTGAAAAAGGTGCCCTTGAAGGTCCTTCTATCATGCCTGGTGGACAAAAAGAGGCCTACGAATTGGTTGCGGATGTTCTTGAAGAAATCTCAGCTAAAGCACCAGAAGATGGCAAACCATGTGTGACATATATCGGTCCTGATGGAGCTGGTCACTACGTGAAAATGGTTCACAACGGTATTGAGTATGGTGATATGCAATTGATCGCAGAAAGCTATGACTTGATGCAACACTTGCTAGGCCTTTCTGCAGAAGATATGGCTGAAATCTTTACTGAGTGGAACAAGGGTGAATTGGACAGCTATTTGATCGAAATCACAGCTGATATCTTGAGCCGTAAAGACGATGAAGGTCAAGACGGACCAATCGTAGACTACATCCTTGATGCTGCAGGTAACAAAGGAACCGGTAAATGGACTAGCCAATCATCACTTGACCTTGGTGTGCCATTGTCACTCATCACTGAGTCAGTATTTGCACGTTACATCTCTACTTACAAAGAAGAACGTGTACATGCTAGCAAGGTTCTTCCAAAACCAGCTGCCTTCACATTTGAAGGAGACAAGGCTGAGTTGATTGAAAAAATCCGTCAAGCCCTTTACTTCTCAAAAATCATTTCATACGCACAAGGTTTTGCTCAATTGCGTGTAGCTTCTAAAGAAAACAACTGGAACTTGCCATTCGCAGACATCGCATCTATCTGGCGTGATGGCTGTATCATCCGTTCTCGTTTCTTGCAAAAGATCACAGATGCTTACAACCGTGATGCAGACCTTGCTAACCTTCTTTTGGATGAGTACTTCTTGGATGTTACTGCTAAGTACCAACAAGCAGTGCGTGATATCGTAGCCCTTGCAGTTCAAGCTGGTGTGCCAGTGCCAACTTTCTCAGCAGCTATTACTTACTTTGATAGCTATCGTTCAGCTGACCTTCCAGCTAACTTGATCCAAGCGCAACGTGACTACTTTGGTGCCCATACTTACCAACGTAAAGACAAAGAAGGAACATTCCACTACTCTTGGTATGACGAAAAATAAGTAGGTCTGCCATGGGGAAACGGATTTTATTACTTGAGAAAGAACGAAATCTAGCTCATTTTTTAAGTTTGGAACTCCAAAAAGAGCAATACCGAGTTGATCAGGTTGAGGAGGGGAAAAAAGCCCTCTCCATGGCTCTTCAGACAGACTATGACTTGATTTTATTGAATGCTCATCTGGGGGATATGACAGCCCAGGATTTTGCAGACAAGCTGAGTCGGACTAAGCCGGCTTCAGTCATTATGGTCTTGGACCATCGTGAAGACTTGCAAGACCAGATTGAGTCCATCCAGCGTTTCGCCGTTTCGTACATTTATAAGCCAGTTATTATTGAGAATCTGGTAGCTCGTATTTCAGCGATTTTCCGAGGTCGGGACTTCATCGACCAACACTGTAGTCAGATGAAGGTTCCAACGTCTTACCGCAATCTGCGTATGGATGTAGAACATCATACCGTTTATCGTGGCGAAGAGATGATTGCTCTGACGCGTCGTGAGTATGATCTTTTGGCTACTCTTATGGGAAGCAAGAAAGTCCTGACGCGTGAGCAGTTGTTGGAAAGTGTCTGGAAGTATGAAAGTGCGACAGAAACAAATATTGTGGATGTCTATATCCGTTATCTACGTAGCAAGCTGGATGTAAAAGGTCAGAAAAGCTACATTAAAACCGTGCGTGGTGTCGGTTACACCATGCAAGAATAGAAAGGCAGTCACGGTCGTGTAACTGCTGTTTGAGCTCTATACTATCTGTAACAGGAATTCCTGAATGCCAGATAGTATGGAGCTTTTTTTGAAGAGGCAAAAATGTAGACCCCTAGACGGCTTGTAATGCTTCAAAGAGATGGTCAGAGAGAATGAATTTTTCTTGACCATAGTTTATACTCAATGAAAATGAAGGAGCAAACTAGGAAGCTAGCTGCAGGTTGCTCAAAACACTAGTTTTGAGGTTGCCGATGGAAGCTAACGTGATGTGAAGAGATTTTCGAAGAGTATTGGTATCTGATAAGCTTTACTTTCATAGTTTTCTAGTTTTTGACGCTCAAAAGGGATGAGCTAGCTTCAGGTGTGGTTAATATACTCTTTATAAGTATTCGAAAAAATGGAATTTATCATAGTTTTGAAGAAAATGGGGATTTTATTTTTGTTGAAATATTATAATATAATAAATGCTTCAAATTCTGAAATATTCTGAAAATACTGGAAAATAATAAATAATAATTAATATAATTGACAAATCTGCTTATATAAATTATAATGTTGAATGTATGTGTATGTGTATGTGTATGTGTATGTGTATGTGTATGTGTATGTGTACTACATGCTATTTTTAGAAATCAAAAGGAGACAATGTAATGTATTTTAATCGTAAAAATGCAGAGCAAAAGAACTGGAGAATGATCAAAAAAGGAAAGCACTTCCTATTCGGTTGTTCTCTTGTTTTTGCGGTCGGAGCTAGCTTAGCTACTCAAGTGGTTCATGCAAACACAGCAGAAACTACTGTAGCAAACAACTCGACTACTGGGGATGTTACCCCTACACCGAACGGAGATGGCAAGACTTATGAGGCACCTGCTGCTGTAGCAGAAATCAAGTCAGAAGTTGCTACAACACCAGCTGTAGCAGCAAAACTTGATGGAGAAACTGCAAAAGAAGTTAAAGCTTTAGACAAAACTAAACTTGAAAACTACATTGCAGAAATCGAAGCAAAATTAGCTAACGGAACATACGAAAGCAAAACAGAAGAGAGTGTTGCGGTATTAAAAGCTGACTTAGAAGCTGCAAAAGCTACATTAGCAAACGCAACAACTCAAGATGAAATCACAAAAGCTTACAGCAAATTAGTAACTACAGCGAATACTAAATTAAAAAACAAACCTGTAGAGAAAAAAGAAACTCCAGCAGTAGACGCTACTAACGGACAACCAACTGTAGGTAAAAAAGCAGAAAACACTGAGAAAAAATCAGAATCTAACTCAATCGAAAACACAGGATCTAACGACTCACGTAACGGTAAAGCATTAGATAAGAATAATGCTTTTAGAGCGGAAGTTGCCTATTCAGAAGGTACAAATGCAGCCGCAAATGGTCATAGTGATACCTATATCCTTAATGATGTTAATAAAGCCACGTCTACAGATGACGCTGTTAATGCAGTTTCTAGAGTTACAAATTATAAAGTTAAATATAATAAAGACGCTAGTGGGAAGATTACTTCATTAGATTGGCTTGTCTTTTATAATGATCATGCAGAAAATCTATCTAATACGTATAATACAGATGGAGGAGATGTATATCGAAATTTCATCCAAATTCCTGCAGAAGTTAATATGCCAACTAGCATTACACGTGCAAAATATAACTCTCCAATCCAAGGTAAATTAAATCCTAAAACTAAAAAACTTGAACGTACAAAACCTGATGGTTCAGCATTGAGTAGTTCTGTAACGTTTGAAAATCCAGCACCAGCTACAGCTGCTGGATTACCATTAGACAAAAAAGATACCTTTTCTCTGGCTTCTGGTTGGGAAAGTGGTATCTATGGTCGTTCTATAGAAAAACTTGCCGGTCAGGAGGACAGATATTTCAAGAGTGCGGCATCTAATTCTTCTCCGAGAACTAAAGAGTTATTGGATAATGTTGCCTTGAATGACAAACGTTTGATTGTGGATCGTTCGACTACAGGTGGTTCAGGTTATGATGGCTATGCATGGAGTTTTAGAACTGAAGTTCCTGCAACAACATCTAACGAACAGTTGAAAGATATGAAGGTTGTATTTGGTATGATGCGTAGTGCCACTGCTGGTGCCAATGCAGGTTTCGCCAACATTGCAACTAACCCTATAAAAATGTGGCAGTCTGATGTTTCCACACCAACAGCGAAAGATCAAACTGTAAAAGTTGGTCAAAAACCAGATGCGACAAAATCAATTGGAAACTTAGACACTCTTCCAAAAGGAACAACAGTTAAGTACAAGGATGCAGTAGATACACGAACTCCAGGTGAAAAACGAGCAACAGCAGTTGTAACTTACCCAGATAAATCTACAAAAGAAGTTCCTGTAAAAGTAATTGTTGAAAAAGAAGCAGTAGCACCAGCTAAGCCAGTTACTCCAAAACCAGAAGCACCCAAACCAAGCACACCAGCGCCAGATGCAGCAACTAACAAACCAGCGGCAGGTGCAGCGACTAACAAACCAGCACCAGGTGCAGCTACTAACAAACCAGCAGCAGGTGCAGCGACTAGCGCTCCAGAAATTGTCAATGATTTAGCAGGTAAAGCAAGTACACCAGCTGATGTGACAGTTAAAGCACCAGCAGGTTCAACTGTTAAGCTTTACAACACAGATGGTGTTGTGATCGGTGAAGCTGTAGCTAATGCCCAAGGTGTAGCAACTGTTCACCCTACAAACAGTCTTCCAGCAGGAAAAATTACAGCGACTTCAACACCAACAGGTGGTAAAGAGTCAGCTAAGAGTACACCGATTACGATTACAGCATCACCGGTGACTGTTAAGGATGGTGGTGTGACTGGTAATGATGATACTAGACTATTGGTAAGTAGGTCAGAGATTACAGTATATCCTGGTGATAAAATTGATGTTGATGTTGTAGCTCAAGCTACAGCTTTAGAGAAATTTTCAGTTGAAAAAAATCCACTAGCTATAAGAGGAGTAGAGCCAACGGGAGGATATCTAGGAGCTTCAAACGGAGCTACGATTAGACAACGTGATGCTAAATATAGTGGTACTGTTGCAATGGACCAGCCAGCAGGAAGTACAAGTGTTATTTTCCATGCGAAGAATCGAGATAAACCAACAACGATATACAGAGAACTTATAGTAAATGTTCTTGAGACTGCTAAGAAATATGAACCAGTTGCAGGTACAAAATTAGATGTTGCAAATTCTAATAATCTTAGTGAAGATGACAAGAACAAGGTTATCGCCTCTGTTAAAGCTGCTAACCCAAGTCTTCCAGCAGATTCACAATACAGTGTGGATGAAAAAGGGAACCTTACTATCACTTATCCTGATGGATCAAAAGATAAGATTGCAGCAGCATATCTAGTAAATCCAGCACCAACAGATGCAGATAAGAACACACCAACAGCTAAACCACAAACTGTAAACAAAGGAA
>NZ_JUPG01000030.1 GCF_001074825.1 Streptococcus pseudopneumoniae | reverse complement strand
TTCTGGAGTTAAGTTAGCTGGATCTTTAACTGCTGTCTTATCTGCTGGTTTAACGATGTCGTTGCCTGCATTTGGTTTAGTTGCAGCTTCTGAATCTTTTGTCAAATCTGTTGCTGGAATTACGGCTGTCTTACCTTCTGGGGTTGTGACTGTCGCATTTCCTTTATCATCTACAACTACTGTTGCACCTGGGTTTACAGCTTTAACTTTATCTTCAATCGCTTTCTTCTCTTCTTTAGTTAAGTTAGCTGGATCTTTAACTGCTGTCTTATCTGCTGGTTTAACGATGTCGTTACCTGC
>NZ_JUPG01000029.1 GCF_001074825.1 Streptococcus pseudopneumoniae | reverse complement strand
AAGCAGCAACAGACGCTATTAATGCACAGCCAGATAACGCAGCAACACCAGAAGCAGCAGCAGCAGCTCAAACAGCAGTAAATGATGCTAAAGATAAAGGTGTAGCAGATGTTAAAGCTGTAAACCCAGTAGCGAAAGCAGCAGCTAAGAAAGCAATCGCAGATGAATTAGCTAAGAAAGAAGAAGCAATCGATGGACGTACAGACTTAACTGATGAAGAAAAAGCAGCAGCTAAGGACGACGCAAAAGCGAAAGCAAAAGCAGCGACAGATGCAATCGATGCTCAACCAAGCAACGCAGCAACACCAGAAGAAGCAGAAAAAGCACAAACAGCAGTAGATGGTGCAAAAGATAAAGGTGTAGCAGATGTTAAAGCTGTAAATCCAGAAGCGGCTAAGAAACCAGCAGCTAAGAAAGCAGTTGAAGATGCTCTTAAAGCTAAAGTAGATGCAATTGACGCTCGTACAGACTTGACAGATGACGAGAAGAAAGCAGCTAAAGATAAAGCAGCAGCAGAAGCTAAGAAAGCAACAGATGCCATCGATGCAGCAACAACAGACGCAGCGGTAGATACAGCTAAAGAAGCAGGAACTGGAGAAATAGCGAAAGTAAACCCAGTAGCTAAAGAAGCAGCTAAGAAAGCAGTTGCAGATGAATTAGCTGAGAAAGAAAAAGCCATCGATGCGCGTACTGACTTAACTGACGCAGAAAAAGCAGCAGCTAAGGAAGATGCAAAAGCGAAAGCAAAAGCAGCAACAGACGCTATTAATGCACAGCCAGATAACGCAGCAACA
>NZ_JUPG01000028.1 GCF_001074825.1 Streptococcus pseudopneumoniae | reverse complement strand
TTCCTGGTGGGTATGTTGAGCCATCTGGTTTCTTAGGTGTGACAATCGCATTTCCATTTGGTTTACGAGTAATTTCAATCTTGCCTGGTTTTTCAGTTACTGGTGTTTCTGGTGTTACCTTAGCTGGTGTTTCTACTGGAACTTCTACAGCTGGTTGACCTGGTTCAGTAATCTTAGCTGTTCCTGGTACTTTACCGTCTGGTAATTCGCTGTTTGGTACTTTACCTTTACCGTCTTCACCGATTGTTACTGTGATTGGGTTTCCATCTTTACCTGGGATTTCTACCGTAGTTCCTGGTGGGTATGTTGAGCCATCTGGTTTCTTAGGTGTTACTGTAACGTCACCTGTCT
>NZ_JUPG01000027.1 GCF_001074825.1 Streptococcus pseudopneumoniae | reverse complement strand
GGCTTGTTCTTCACGCATACGTAGTTGACTAAACATTTTCCTGTCCTCCTCGGACCAGCTCTTGTAGTCTAGCAGTTGGTCTGCCTGGCTGATAGCTCGCTCGGGGCGCTGAGTAAAGGGCTTGTTCCCAAAAAACTCCAACCACGGTTTACGAACCTCGTCTTTGCTGGTTTCTCTGTATTTTTTTAGTTCCAAGAACGCCATCTTGACTAGATGGTTTTCTTGTCCATTGTTAGTGATGGTTAAAGCCTCACCTGTCGTGTCCTCTCGCATACTAAAACTGTGGAAGGCCAAATCATCTGAGAAGTAATTGCTATCCACGATAGCGATAGCATATACTGGTGCGATGTGTTTGTAACTCTGATGAGTATTGCCCTCTTGCTGGCGAATTTTTTCTAGGTTTTGATTGACCTGACTACACAAATAAGCCCATAGGCGATTGATGAAAAAATTCTGATGATGAACTTGAATTTCAATAATTACTTGAGTTCCATTATCTAGTTCAGCTAAGACATCTATACTTGTATAGAAATCCTGTGCCGAGTACGGCATGGAAGGTAAGACATGAATATTGCTCCCCTCCAAAATCGTCACATTTTTTGCTGGCAAGTCCAGCATATCGCGAATAAATTGACAAGTGATTTCTGGATTGCTAAAGATTTTTTTAGCAACCAAATCGTTGGTCGGGCTGATGCCCGGATGACGCACAGTCATATTTCTTCTCCTTTCATTATAGCACATTTTTAAATCTAGGTTTACTAGATTCACTAGCTCTATCTATTTATTCGGAAAAGAGACGAAAAAAACCTGAGAATTATCTCAGGCTTGGTCATTAAATCTTTTTCTCAATACTGAAAAGTGGAGAAAGTGGGCGTTTTTCATGGATACGTACAATAGCATCCCCTAGGAGATGAGCGATTGAAATTTGCTCAATCTTATCGATCAAACGCTCTTCTGGGAGATAGATAGTATCCAAAACAACCAATTTCTTGATAGCTGATTTTTGGATATTGTCCATAGCAGGACCAGAAAGAACTGGGTGCGTACAGCTCGCATAGACTTCAACAGCACCAGCTTCCGCAAGGGCATCTGCCGCATGACAAATCGTTCCAGCAGTATCAATCATATCATCAATCAAGATACAAGTCTTGCCTTCAACCTTACCGATGATGTTCATAACTTCACTGGTATTCATCTTATCAACGCTACGACGTTTGTCAATGATAGCGATAGATGTTTTCAAAAATTCTGCCAATTTACGAGCACGAGTCACACCTCCATGGTCTGGGCTGACAACCACATAGTCAGAACCAACCATACCGCGACGCTCAAAATAATCCGCAATCAGAGGAGCTCCCATCAAGTGATCCACAGGAATATCAAAGAATCCTTGAATCTGCGCAGCATGCAAGTCGATTGTCAATAAGCGATCTACTCCAGCTACTTCAAGCATATTTGCGACAAGTTTTGAAGTGATTGGCTCACGCGCTCTCGCCTTTCTATCCTGACGTGCATACCCATAGTAAGGCATGACAACATTGACAGATTCTGCACTCGCACGCTTCAAAGCATCTACCATAATCAAAATTTCAAGCAGATTGTCATTTACAGGTGAACTAGTTGATTGTAAGATAAAGACGTGTTTCCCACGGATTGATTCTTCGATGTTGACCTGAATCTCTCCATCTGAAAATTGGCGAACACTTGATTTCCCCAACTCTATCCCAATCTCCTGCGCCACACGTTCTGCCAATTCTTTATTAGAAGAAAGGGCAAACAGCTTTAAATCAGAAAAAGACATGATTTCCTCCGGTATATATGTATCGCTTGTGCTTTTCACAAGATTTTCCATCTACCATTGTAGCGCTTTTTACACTATTTTTCAATCAAAAATAAAAGAAGGGCACCATATTTGTGCCCTTGCATCATTCTTTTGAAAAATATTCTAGTTCATCAACTCATTGTGCTTCTCAACAAAGCGATAAGCCTGATAAAAACCATAGAGAGTAATGGCTGTAACTACTGGAATCGCTAGTGGCAACTCTGTCTCTAATTCTACAAAAGGAGAGTTAAACAAGAAGTGAGTTCCTAAGGCTAAACTTAGGAAGATAATCCCCTGTTTCTTTCCAACCTTCTGTCCTTTATAGGCTCTGTAAAGTAAGTAAAAACCCACTACAGCCAGACCTGAAAAAGTCCAGTGAGAGGCAATTCCTGAGATGATGCGCTCTAAAATTCTCGAAATGGTAAAGTCAAATCCCTCTGGCAAATCCGTACGAATATAACCAATATCCTCAATCATTTGGAATCCCAAACCAGAAGCAATCCCTAGTAAAAACAAAGATTTTAATTTTCGTACAGGAATCAAAGCTAAAACAAAGATAAGTGGCAACAATTTCAAGGGTTCTTCTACCAAAGGAGCCACAATAGCACTTTCAAAGGCATTTAAAAATGCACTATCTGGGAAAAGAACACCTAGTAAATCATGGATATAGGTATTCGCAAAGCTAGATAACCAGCCTGAAAAGAACATCCCACCCAATAAAGACAAAATCAGGGCATTCTTTGGCAATTCCCATTTTTTCCCAATACGGAAAAGGAAATAAAGAGCCGGAATCATGTAAAAGAGAGCTAGAAAGATAGAAACTCCCATTAGTCCATATTCCGCACCTGACATCGAACCGTCCGTATAGTAGATGGTTTCATACTGTAAACCAATACAGAGCAATAAAATAAAAATAAATAAAATACTGTTTTTCTTCATACACTTTCTTTCTAAATAAAGTATTTATAATTCTACGACTGTCATACTTCCTGTATCCACATCGTAAATGGCACCAGAGATAATGACATCATCTGGTATTAGAGGAGACTCGATAAGGGCTTGCATGTCCTCACGCACACTCTCCTCTATATCTTGGAAGGGCAAAAAGTCCTGGTCTGACACGTCGACACCCAGTTCCTCTTTCAAATACTCCTGAAAAGGACCATTTTCAAAAGTCTGAGCACCACAGTCTGTATGGTGCAGCACCACAATCTCTCTTGTCCCCATCTGTTGCTGGGAAATCACCAGCGAACGAATCATGTCCTCAGTCACTAGACCACCTGCATTCCGCAAGATGTGAGCATCCCCAAGTGCCAAGCCCAGAGCTTGCGCAACGTGCAGACGTGAGTCCATACAGGTCACAATGGCTACTCTAGTTTTGGGTTTAAGTGGCAGATTTAACTGCCCATGTAGGGCAACATAAGCCTGATTGGCTTGCATAAACTGTTCAAAATACGACATGATTCCCTCCTCGAAAATTTGATGGTCAAATATTTCTCCTATCTTATCATTTTTAAGAGGATTTGTCACGGATTATGCAAAGACCTTTTTCAAAACCTCCTGAATGGTAGTCACACCAATGACCTGAATTTCCTTGGGCGGAGTGATTCCTGTCAAAGAATTTTTCGGTACATAAATCTTAGTAAAGCCCAGTTTAGCAGCTTCATTGATGCGTTGCTCGATACGATTCACGCGCCGAATTTCTCCCGTCAAACCAAGCTCTCCAACAAAACATTCCTGAGGATTAGTTGGCTTGTCTTTATAGCTCGAAGCAATGGCAACTGCAACGGCCAAGTCAATGGCAGGTTCATCCAATTTGACACCGCCAGCAGATTTAAGATAGGCGTCCTGATTTTGCAAGAGAAGACCTGCCCTCTTTTCCAAAACAGCCATAATCAGACTAGCACGATTAAAATCAAGTCCTGTCGTCGTACGCTTAGCATTTCCAAACATGGTCGGTGTCACCAAAGCCTGAACCTCCGCCAAAATCGGACGCGTCCCTTCCATGGTCACAACGATTGACGAACCAGTCGCTCCATCCAGACGCTCCTCTAGGAAAACTTGACTCGGATTGAGAACCTCAACCAATCCGCCCGACTGCATCTCAAAAATCCCAATCTCATTAGTGGAACCAAAACGGTTTTTGACCGCTCTCAAAATACGAAAGGTATGGTGGCGTTCCCCTTCAAAGTAAAGTACCGTATCTACCATGTGCTCCAACATACGAGGACCGGCCAAGGTTCCTTCCTTGGTCACATGCCCTACGATAAAGATGGCAATGTTATTGGTTTTGGCCAGCTGCATCAGTTCAGCTGTCACCTCACGCACTTGAGAAACAGACCCCTGCACCCCTGAAATCTCAGGAGACATGATGGTCTGGATGGAATCAATAATGAGAAAGTCTGGTTGGATCCGCTCTATCTCAGCTCGAACACTCTGCATATTAGTCTCTGCATAGAGATAAAACTCGCTATCAATATCTCCCAAGCGCTCTGCTCGCAGTTTAATCTGCTGGGCAGACTCCTCCCCACTGACATAGAGAGCAGTTCCCACTTGAGACAGCTGGGTTGAAACTTGTAGAAGAAGGGTTGATTTCCCAATACCAGGATCCCCACCGATAAGGACGAGACTTCCTGGTACCACTCCGCCTCCAAGTACACGGTTGAATTCCTCCATCTCCGTCTTGGTTCGATTAACGTTGATGGAAGTCACATCAGCCAGTTTCATGGGCTTGCTTTTCTCACCTGTCAAGGACACACGCGCATTCTTTACCTCGGCAACCTCAACCTCTTCTACAAAGGAAGACCAAGACCCACAGTTTGGACAACGCCCAAGATATTTAGGGGAATTATACCCACAATTTTGACATACAAATGTCGCTTTTTTCTTTGCGATGATAAACCTCTTTCTATATCTCTAACTCACACTCAATCACTTGGCAACAATCAATCTTCTCATTTGGCACAAACTGGCGCATGAGCATGTTGTGGGTCACCACTATCACGGTCTGATAATCTCGATATTTAGCCATGCATTCTAGAAAACGAGACTTCATCTCCGCAGCTGTCTCATACTGAATAGGACTATTGGGAAGTAACTCCCCCTTATTTTCTAGAAACATAGTACGAGCTTTTTCAAAATTATCTGTGCCACTTTCATAGACCTGCCATTCATGTAATAAAGGCTCTACTCTTAAAGGAAGACCCGTAGCACAAACCGCATAAGAAGCCGTTTCTAAAGCTCTTGTGACTGCAGAAGATACGATTATTTCTGCTGAAGAGAGGAAAGGATCTTTGCTCAGTTCCTGAGCTTGCTGCCGTCCCTTCTCAGACAAGGGTGCCAAATCTATCCCAAATCCCGTATAAGAACGCTCCTCTAACTCACAATAATCTGGCTCTCCATGACGTACAAAGATAATTTTCATCCTAGTGACCAGTTGAGCCAAATCCACCAGTTCGAACGCCATCAGCCGCATCTCCATCTGCAATTAAGAAAGGAGCAAAGATAGCCTGGACAACACGTTCTCCAACTTCAAGAACAACTTCTTGATCTGTAATATTCTTCATCTGAGCAAAAATATGCCCTTCATTCCCAGGATTTCCATAATAATCCCCATCAATGACACCTACAGAGTTAATCAAGACCAAGCCCTTCTTACGAGGGTTTGAAGAACGATCATAGAGGTAGAGAACCTCAGTCGGTTGCATATAAGCCTTAACTCCTGTCGGAACCAAGACAATCTCTCCTGGCGAAATAACCGTACACACTGCAACCTTTAAATCGTAACCAGCCGCATGCGCTGTCTCACGCTTTGGCAATAAATTTTCATCTGTAAAAGTCGAAACCAATTCAAAACCACGAATTTTCATCATATTCTCTTTTCTATTATCATTTATTCTAGATTATTCTATCTTATTTATTCGGAAAAAGCACGAAAAAAAGAGCACACAATTCAAATCGCTTAGGGCTGCTGGATTCCTCCCCTGACCCGCTTCACGCAGAACTGTTGCTCCACTATTTATTATATCACATTCCTATTCATTTTAAAAGAAAAATTATTTTTTCCGTCTATTTCTAAAAAAGTCCTGCATGATAGCTGCGCATTCATCTTCCAAAATTCCCGTTTCAACCTCTACACGATGGTTGAGACGCTCATCTGTCAAGATATCGTACAAACTTCCAGCAGCGCCAAATTTCTGGTTTTTAGCCCCATAGACCACGTTTGGAATACGGGCGAGTCCAATCGCCCCACTACACATGACACAAGGCTCAATGGTCACAAAAAGCGTGCAATCCAGCAAGCGCCAGCTCTCCTCATTCAAGTTCGCATTCTCTATTGCCATAATCTCCGCATGCATAACCGCTCGCTGCAATTCCTCACGCGCATTATGCCCACGACCAATGATTTCCCCATCTTTGACAATCACACAACCAATTGGAATTTCATCGTGTTCTAAAGCAATCTCAGCCTCTCTCAAAGCCTCCCTCATAAAGATTTCTTTTTCTTCAACTGTATAATTCATCAATTTCCCTTTTTCTACTTCTCGATTTTATTATTATATCATGAATCCCAACACAAAAAAAGCCACCGAATGCGGTGACTCTATAGGGAGATTATTATGAAAAAGAAAAGTTTAGGATATTTGTTACAACAAGTTAGGAGGTCTTCTTGTAACTGTCTATAGTATACCCGACCTATCTTAAACAAATCTTAAAAATCTCTTACGACCAAACACTTTCTAAAATATTTGTTTGTTCACGACCAGGACCTACTGAGAAAGTAGAAATACGAACGCCAACCAATTCACTCACACGACGAACATAGTTACGCGCATTCTCAGGAAGATCTTCCAAATTACGAACTCCGGTGATATCTTCTGACCAACCTGGCAACTCTTCATAGATAGGCTTGCAACGTTTCAATTGCTCAAGACTAGCTGGATAGTAGTCAATACGTTGACCATCCAGATCATAAGCCACACAGATTTTCACTGTATCTAAACCACTCAAAACATCGATAGAGTTCAAAGAAAGGTTAGTAATACCAGAAACGCGACGGCTATGACGCATGACAACTGAGTCAAACCAACCCACACGACGTGGACGACCAGTTGTAGTACCATATTCATGACCTACTTCACGGATACGTTCTCCTACTTCATCAAACAACTCAGTTGGGAAAGGACCGTCTCCTACACGACTTGTATAAGCCTTACATACACCTACAACCTTGTCAATCTTACTTGGACCAACACCAGAACCAATTGTCACACCACCAGCCACAGGGTTTGATGACGTAACAAATGGATAAGTACCTTGGTCGATATCTAGCATAACACCTTGGGCACCTTCAAAAAGGACGCGTTTACCGTTATCAAGCGCATCATTCAAGATGACAGATATATCTGTCACATATTTCTTGATTTGTTGACCATATTCGTAATACTCTTCAAAAATATCATCGAAAGCAATCGCTTTACTATCATACAATTTTTCAAAAAGACGATTCTTTTCAGCAAGGTTACGTTCTAAACGCTCACGGAAAATGTCTTTATCCAAAAGATCTGCGATACGAATTCCCACACGAGCAGCCTTGTCCATATAAGCTGGACCAATTCCCTTGATTGTAGTACCAATCTTATTGTCGCCCTTAGCTTCTTCTTGCAAACGGTCTAACTCGATATGATAAGGCAAAATAACATGCGCACGATCAGAAATACGCAAATTATCAGTTGTTACACCTTCCTCATGAAGATAGTTCAACTCTTTTACAAGAGATTTAGGATTTACAACCATACCATTCCCGATAACAGAGATTTTTTCAGGGAAGAAAATCCCAGATGGAATCAAGTGCAATTTAAACTTCTTACCATCAATCACAATCGTGTGACCTGCATTATCACCACCTTGGTAACGTGCAATCACTTCTGCATTCGCTGAAAGGAAGTCCGTAATCTTCCCTTTACCTTCATCACCCCATTGGGTACCTACAACAACAACTGAAGTCATAATCTTGTCTGAGCCCTCAGGCTCTTCCTTTCTCACATACATGGCAGGAATCTCACCTGCAATTATATCTTACAATTTATTATAAGAAAAAATCGCCTTTTTATCAAGAAGAAACAATAGAAAGATTTGCTATTTCCAACTATTAAAAAATGATTTAGAAAAATTACCAGCTATTTATTGTTATATTGCCATGAAAAAGTAAGTTTGTTCGGAAATTTACTAAAATTACCTCAACAAGAAATAAAACCTCGATTCATTATCATCTTTTCAAGATACAAACGATAAGCAACACGATAATGATAAACGATAAAATCCCTACGACACCCAATACCATATCTCACTAAATAATAAATCAAAAATTTAAAATGGAAATGTTCCCAATCAAAATTATCACCAAATACAGTACCATACTCTTCTTCAATATTTCTATAAAAATCCGTCATCTGCTCATAAATACTTTGTAGCATAAGCATACACTCCTTTACCTTTTATGACCTTATTCTAACAAAAAATTTTAATTAATCATTAATAATTCCTGAATTGTTAAAATACCAACCTCAACAAGATAAAAAATAGAAAAAGTTGACAGAATAGAGATAAATATCTTACATCAAAAACAAACTATTAAATCCCTAAAAATAAAAAATTTCCTATAAATGATTGAATAAATTATCCTGTTTTATTTCAATAGTAATAAATATTTCTCCAGAGTTCTTCAACGAACTTGAGTCAGAACTATGAAGTGATTGAATAGAAATGAAGCACTTAATAATTATTAAAAAGAAAAGTAACTATAGTATTTGTAGTCGGTAAATCCCATATGGATCTTATGGAGCCTATTTTATTGTAGAAAAAATTCCATACCTAATTTCTAAATTATGGATATCATAATAGGGGTACAGATAAGGAAATCATCTATAAACTGGACTACGACGCCCCATCTTGCCCTGATTGCGGAAGTTAAATGAAGAAATATGATTTTCAAAAACCGTCGAAAATTCCTTACCTTGAAACAACTAGTATGCCTACCAGAATTCTACTTAGAAAGCGTCGTTTTAAGTACTATCAGTGTCCGAAAATGATGGTGTCTGAAACTTCTATCGTCAAGAAAAATCATCAAATTCCTCGTATTATCAACCAAAAGATTGCTCAGAAGTTGATTGAAAAGACTTCTATGACCGACATTACTCATCAGCTTTCCATTTCCACTTCAACTGTCGAATTTCTAGGCTCAGGCTGAAACAGTGCCCTTCAACTACCCTATTCTAACTCCAAATTAGAAGCGACTAATAATCTCATTAAACTTATCAAGCGAAATGCCTTTGGATTTGGGAACTTTGAAAACTTCAAAAAATGGATTTTCATCGCTCTAAATATCAAAAAAGAAAGGACGAAATGTGTCCTTTCTCGTTCTTAGCTTTTCTTCAACCGACTACAGTTGACAAATGATAAAAATCTGAAATATCTCGCGTCATTAGGTGCGAGATAGATTATTAATTACATAACAAAAAAGAGGTCAAGACCTCCTTTAATTAACTACTCCGCCAGTAGGACTCGAACCTACGACATCATGATTAACAGTCATGCGCTACTACCAACT
>NZ_JUPG01000002.1 GCF_001074825.1 Streptococcus pseudopneumoniae | reverse complement strand
GTTTATTTTACCTTACAGTGCTAGGAACCGTAACCGAAGATTATACTTGAGTATATCGAGGTACGGTAACAACGTAAAAAGCCCTCTGAAAATCAGAGAGCTCCCGTCTTACTGGATAAACCGTTTATAGACCAGGCGACGAGGCGAAGATTGTACAAAATTTTTAGTGAAACAAAAAAATCTCCCCAAGGGGAGAAAATCTGGTTTATTTTACCTTACAGTGCTAGGAACCGTAACCGAAGATTATACTTGAGTATATCG
>NZ_JUPG01000026.1 GCF_001074825.1 Streptococcus pseudopneumoniae | reverse complement strand
TTTGGTTTCTAGTGGTTTAGTATATTCTGGAGTTTCCTCGCGAACTGCAGCTTCGCCTTCATGTCCAGGTTCTTGTGTACCTTTTGTTACTACTGGACCAGTGTATTCTGGTAACTCGTTAACTTCCGATTCTCCTTCATGTCCTGACACTTGCGTTCCTTTTGTCGCTATTGGATTAGTGTGCTCTGGCGCTTCTTCTCGGACTACAGC
>NZ_JUPG01000025.1 GCF_001074825.1 Streptococcus pseudopneumoniae | reverse complement strand
GAAAATCTCTTCAAACCACGTCAGCGTCGCCTTACCGTAGATATGGTTACTGACTTCGTCAGTCTTATCTACAACCTCAAAACTGTGTTTTGAGCAACCTGCGGCTAGCTTCCTAGTTTGCTCTTTGATTTTCATTGAGTATCAAATCACCATTTGCTAACATGCTTCACTCCTAGAAAAAAAGGAGCCGAAACTCCTTTCGATATAATTCAAACTAGACTTTCCTATTTTGAATTAACACCCAAAATCTTACGCATTAAAGCTTTCAGTCAATTGAGGTACCACTTGTTTCTTACGTGAAACGGCACCAGCAAGGAAGGCATGGTTGTTTTCAAGTTTGAAGTTGAAAGCTACTTCGACCTTGTCCATGTTAGCACCGAGTGCTAGGATTTCTGAGTTTGAGTTGACAATATCTGTAATCATCAAGACAAAGTCAGAGTAGCCGTTTGCTGTGTTGGCAGCTTGCATTGCAGCTTCGATTTCTGCTTGGCGTTCCAAAACTTCAGCGATGTCAACTGTATTGACTTGGGCAACACGGACATTATTTCCGTTCAATTCGAAAGTCTTAGCATCAATGTCAATCAATTCTTCAGCAGATTTGCTAGCCAAGTTTGTACCAGCTTTCAACATAGCCAAACCATATTCTTCCAAGTTGACACCAGCCAATTCAGCCAATTCTGGAGCAATGACTTTATCTGTTGGGTGTGTTGTTGGTGATTTCAAAAGAAGGGTATCTGAAATCAAACCTGAAAGCATCAAACCAGCAATTTCTTTAGGAACAGCTACACCATGTTCTTTGAACATACGGTAAACGATTGAAGAAGCTGATCCAACTGGTTCCAAACGCATGTAAAGTGGGCTTGCAGTTTCAAAGTTAGCTACACGGTGGTGGTCTACAACACCATAAACTTCTACTTCAGCGATATCTGATACAGATTGTTGGAATTCATTGTGGTCAGTCAAGATAACTTGCTCTGCACCTTCTGCTTTGGCAGAAGTGATGACGCGCGGTGCTTCAACACCAAAATAGTTCAAGACAAAGGCTGTTTCTTCATTTGGAGTTCCAAGGGCAACAGCTTCCGTATCCAAACCATAAGCTTCTTTTGCAAGGTAGGCAAAGGCTACAGATGACCCAATGGCATCTGAATCTGGATTTTGGTGACCAAATACTAGAATCTTAGACATGATAATACCTCATTTTGTTTATTCTCTTTATTGTAGCATTTTTTTCGCTTTTTGACAAAAGTAAGAGGAGTCAAAGGGCTCCTCACTACTCTTCAAAATAACTGATACTCTTCGAAAATCAAATTTAAACCACGTCAGCTTCGCCTTGCCGTAGGTATGGGTACTGACTTCGTCAGTTCTATCCACAACCTCAAAACAGTGTTTTGAGCTGACTTCGTCAGTCT
>NZ_JUPG01000024.1 GCF_001074825.1 Streptococcus pseudopneumoniae | reverse complement strand
GGCTCATGGTCAATCTGATAGTAATCTTGGACATAAGGGCCAAGCGGTGGCGGACACCAGAACAAAATCCGATAGCAATCTTGGACGTACGGGCCAAGCGGTGGCAGACACCAGAATAAACCGACTGATTAGGTGGCTTACAGGTTCAGTAAGTCATCTTTTTTATTTGAAACAAAGTATAAATTTCTAATTATCTTTTTATATTTTCTTAAATGCTCGTAAAGCCTTATTCTATGTGCTTTCGAGTATTTTTACTGTAGGAAGATACTTCACGTTTCTTTGCATATTTCCTCATGTCTTAGCTGTCAGAAGTGGTAAATAAGTAGTAAATTCATTTGTACTACTAAGCAACAAGACGCTCCTGTTGCTTCTCTTTATTCAAGCGTTTCATTTCTGCCATTGCAGAATCGAATGTTGCATGTGCGTAATAGTTCAGCGTCATGGCTATATTAGCATGTCCCATAATGTACTGTAATGCCTTTGGATTCATTCCTGCATTTGCATAGTTGGTACAGAATGTATGTCGC
The DNA here is from genome assembly GCF_001074825.1 of Streptococcus pseudopneumoniae. Lineage (GTDB taxonomy): Bacteria > Bacillota > Bacilli > Lactobacillales > Streptococcaceae > Streptococcus > Streptococcus pseudopneumoniae_C. Next base: position 3,808 of record NZ_JUPG01000024.1, on the reverse strand, counting down.
AAACTATGTGGAGTGATGTGTGGCAATTTATCCTCGTTATACTTATTGTATTTCTTAACAAGACCTTTCATCATGCCGTTGTAATCACTTGCCACTTTTGGATAGTTCTTTCTATTAAGAAAGAGGAAATCACTATATCCATCAATCTCAACACGCTTATCATTCTTTCGATTCGCTAACACTCGCTTAAATGCTTGATAGGCTTCTTCAACCATAGGAACTTGACGTTCGCCACTTTTGGTCTTTGGTGTTTCAATGTAGTACCCAATTTCAGTATCTCTCAATAGCTGATGGTCTATATTGACAAGACGATTCTCAAAATCTAAATCTGGAAGTGTCAAACCACCAAACTCTGAAATACGAAGACCTGTTTTTAAGAGTATCAGAATTTCATCATAATTTTTGCTGTAGGTTTTATCAGCTTTCGCAAAGGCTAACAGTTTTTCTTCCTGTTCTCCTGTTAGTACGGTCTTAGGGACAGTATCATCATCAAGAACTGCTTTCAGTTGAAAGTCAAATGGATTCTTCCGAACACAATCATCTTGTATAGCAATATAGAATGAAGCCTTTAAAGAACGTTTGTAGTTATTGATGGTTTGATAAGCATAACCATTTTCACTCATTCTAATAGCCCATTCTTTAGCGTCTGATGGCTTAATACTGTCAATACTTCTTACACCTAACTTGTCTTTCTTCAAAATATCCATAAGATATTTGCGTCCAGTTTCAGTGTTTTTTCTAACCTTTGGTCTTTGAGCGTTCTGTTTTGCGTAAAGCTGGCAGAGTGTCATTTTCTTTCCTACAACATCAATACCATCATGAATGTCTTTCTGTAACTCTGCGATTTTCTCTCTAAGTGAGATACAATCACGCTTTCCTGCTGGTACTCGGTCTGTAGCCACAAGTTTCCACGAGTAAACAAATTGCGGTTCTCCAAATGAATCTATATATTTGTATAAGTATCTTCCGTCTTTTCGTTGGCTCTCTCCAGTCTTTAAGATTCGACCTTTATTGTCACGTCTTTTTTCTGACATGGCATTTGCTCCTTTCCTTTATGGAAAGAGCCTTGATACGACTTAATACTATTTTATCATATACAAGACCCTTTGGCGACGCTAGATTGCGTCCAATGTATCTATAATTTTTTCAAATTGTTTTCGTTTAATCTGAATACGATTGCCATTCATAATCAGCCAATTTGCATTTTTATTTTCCTCTGCCAAGCGTCGTAGCTTGTTTTCGCCAATACGAAAATATTTTGACGCTTCTTCAATGGTTAGGGTATAACGTTCCCAAATAGGAATGTCAGTCTGCTTCATAAAATCCTCCTTTCCAAATCACTTATTTGGATTTCATAAAAGTTGTTTTACCAGCAATCGAACAGCTTTAGCAAAGCTCACGGGAGTTCCACCCCTGCATGGTTCTCATGTAGCCATACTCATTGCCTGCGACGGTTTTATCACGCTCGGACTATTGACTGTATGGGAGTATCATTATCACGATAAGAATGTCGTTGCAGGCAATCCTGCTAAAGATTGCTTCTCGGATCACTAACATGAATCGCTCGCTATCTTTATAAGATAGGTCATGGCGGTTAGTTCCGTTGGCTCTTTTCTTATCGAAACGTATTCGATTACTTTTATTCAGTTTTCAAAGAACAATGGCTCGTTAGCCTATCAAAACACATTGAAAGCTCAATATGCTTTGGTGGAATAACAAACCTCCCTGTTCGGGAAGCGTGGAATAGTATGGCACGCTTCCACGAAAGGAGAGAGGATATTACTTAATTTCAAATGACAAAATCTTTGTAATCAGTCTGGTTTCCATTCTTCCACGTAAGACTTCATCAACGACCATACTTTGATTGCCATATTCATCTTTCATAAGTCGTAGGGAACGCTTCGTTATGTACCCTCTGTAATGATGTAGAATCTGGTTAATCGCTTCGGTATCGCCATCTGTTGCCTTTACAATGAGAGGAAAGGGAATCATAGGATATTGTGTTTTCATTCTTCAAATTCCTCCATAAACTTTTTAATTAAGGCTAGTCCACTGGTTCTATGCCGATAGACAGTAGAACGGTTCAATTTCAACAGGTCTGCAATTTCTGAATCGCTCATGTCCATAAAGTAAAACAGCAGTAGAATTTCACGTTTCTTGTCTGGCAACTCACGTAATGCTTCACTCAACAAATCATTTTCAACGCCTACTGATAACCCATTGAGTGTAAAAATCTGAAAGTCAGTTGAATAGTTATCTGTTGTCGCAAACTGGCTAACAAGATAATCGCCAACATCCGAAAAGGACACCTCACGCTTTGCAATCCTTGAAAGATAAAGCATATAATTCTTTCGCTCGTCTTCCATAGCACGTTTACAGATATAGTCAAACTGATTTTCTATTGTGGTCTGAAAAGAAGATGGTTTCATGTTTCTCACCCCCTTTCTGTCTAGGAAAGGAAGTGAGCCTTGCTCGTTTATCTCCTTTCACTCTTAGTCCCAATGTGAAAGGGGGATTTGTTGCATTACTGATAAATAAACTTTGTAAAAAAGTTCTGAATAGCCAAAAAAGCATATAAACAGATTTATTTCTCTGTTTACATGCTTCTGTTATTCTATCTATATGATTTATAAAACCACATTGGTGGACGTACTTATCTATTGCAGATAGACGACTTTTTTTGACAAGAACCCAATGTAAGGAAATTTATTGTATATGATGTACTTCATGGCGACGTTGACCTCCAACAAACCGCCATTTGGAAGTAATATACAATATTTTAACAGCGTAAATAGCACTACCATATAACGGTTTTTTTTATTGGCGTTTAGTAGTGCTTTTTATTAAATATAAACCTATAAACCATATAACACGTTTTTCTATACCTGTTTTTAATTCAGTAGGAACAATAAAATGTATAGAGGTGGTCTACTATGCGTAAAAAAGAAGATAAATATGATTTTAGAGCCTTTGGTTTAGCCATTAAAGAAGCTCGATTGAAACGAGGTTTAACTCGTGAACAAGTGGGAGCATTGATTGAAATTGACCCACGGTACTTAACTAATATTGAAAATAAAGGGCAACACCCCAGCATACAAGTTCTTTATGACCTTGTATCGTTACTTCATGTTTCCGTTGATGAATTTTTCTTACCTGCTAATAACTTGGTAAAAAGCACCCGACGATTACAGATAGAGAAATACATGGATAGCTTTACAGACAAAGAACTATCCTTAATGGAATCTTTAGCCAGCGGTATCAACGAAGCAAGAAACATCGAAGACTAATTAAAAGAATCCATACATAACGGAAAGAGCCGATAAAATGAGATTGTATTAATCTCATTTTATCGGCTCTGCGTCTTTGCGTCTGGCTCTGTAATCACAGTTACTTTGAACTGCTTTATTTCAATTAAATTTTCTTGTCTGCATTTCGGACAATAGAGGGGGAATTTTTTTAATTCAGTATCTTCCCTTATCTTTAATCGTGTTTTATTTCCACATACAGGACACGTGGAGTGTGTAGTGTTGCTACAACGAAAAAAAGGGTGAAAATCCTTGATTTCAAGCTATTTTACAAGCATTTTGTCTTTGTAGATAAAGGCAATTTTGACATAAAAAAAGTCCTAAAAAGGCACATAGATGTAAATGTATTTGTAGATATCGTTTGCGTATCGGAAAAATGAATACAACAATAAATATTTATCTAAGGAGAGAACAATTGAATATTGTTCTCTTTTTTTATATTCAGGAGGGAAAATGACAAAAGAATTACAATCATCACGCTATATTGTCATTTCATTTTTAGT
>NZ_JUPG01000023.1 GCF_001074825.1 Streptococcus pseudopneumoniae | reverse complement strand
TGGGTTCTGTTGCAAAGTTTTAAATAAAGAATAAAATCCCTTACGGCATCTATGATTTAAGCTGGGATTCCCAATAATACCTTGATTTCAGTACAGACCGAAAACCCGAAGAGAGTGCCTTCTTTTCGGGTTTTCTTATATAATCCTCGGATGGCTTCCATGCCTTTAATCGTGGGTGAGGCAGTGCGTAAACTTCGATAGAATTTATTGCGTCTCTTTACTGGACGATGGTCTTGTTCAATCAAATTATTCAGGTATTTAATGGTACGATGTTCTGTCCCTTGATAAAAGCCGTATTCTTTTAGTCTCTTAAAGGCACTTGTAATAGAGGGGGCTTTATCTGTGACTACAACCTTCGGTTCATCAAACTGCTTCACTAACCGCTTAAGAAAAGCATAGGCTGCTTGTGTGTCCCGTTTTTTACGTAACCAAATATCCAAGGTTAAACCATCTGCATCGATGGCTCGATACAAATAATGCCATTTTCCTTTAATTTTGATGTATGTTTCATCCATTTTCCATGAATAAAAGGATTTTTTATTTTTCTTTTTCCAAATTTGATAGAGTAGTTTGCCATATTCTTGCACCCAACGATAAATCGTCGTATGAGAAACGTTAATGCCACGATCATATAAGATTTCTTGAACTTCACGATAGCTAAGGTTATAACGAAGATAGTAGCCCACGGCTACAATAATCACATCCTGCTGAAATTGCTTTCCTTTAAAATGATTCATCGTCATTCCTCCTGCTATCTTTTTCTATTATTCTACCTTATTTGATAGTAGATTTAAAACTTTGCAACAGAACC